>JBHLPI010000018.1:0-32523 GCA_048939595.1 Promethearchaeota archaeon
GTTCATGGTCGTCAACTCTCAGAAATTCTCAGCTATTTATCTTCGCGAGGGTATATTCGCCGCGTTCAATTTTATCCTAAATTAGTTGCCAGTGACCGGCGATTCCTCTCCTTCCTTGAAACTGTTGGGTTACCCAGTGATGAGTACAAAATTTTAGAAGATGCGAAATCCTACTGTGATGGAAATAATACCATCGGGGATATTGCTCAACGAGTTGGAGTTGAAGAAGAGAAGCTCATTGTGGTATTGCGAAAACTGGGTGACAATGTCGAATGGTTGACTTGAACCAATGGCTTAATAATACTGAATTTCTACCTCGAATTACCGGGCTTATATTGGATATCAAAGAACTACTTGAATGTATTGAGGTGGATAATCAATGGGTAAAATCATAACAGTTCACAGTTTCCGTGGAGGTACGGGTAAGAGCAACTTGACTGCAAATCTTGCTATGTATGCCGCGATGAAAGGCCGGAATGTTGGTGTTATTGATACTGATATTCAAAGCCCCGGATTACATGTCTTATTTGGTCTCGGTGGAAAACGGTTCAAATATACACTTAATGATTATCTGCGAAAGAAATGTAGTATTGAAAAAGCCACCATTAACCACACAAAAGCCATGAAGTTACGTTCCGGTAGTGTGCATGTGATTCCAGCAAGCTTGAATGCCGATGATATTTCGACGATTATCCGTGAAGGTTATGAGATCTCTGATCTTCGCCGTGGATTTAAGCAAATTATCAAAGCGAAAGGGCTTGACTATCTTTTTATTGATACACATCCTGGGTTGGACCAAGAAACACTTCTTTCGATGGCAACGACAGACTTGCTTTTTGTCATTATGCGTTTGGATCAACAGGATTTCTTAGGAACTGCTATCACCTTAGCTCTTGCAAAAAAACTAGGCGTACCCTCCACCTATATTGTCTGTAATAAAGCCCCCGGCATTTATGACCATGATGAAGTGAAAAAGGATATCGAACAAGAATACGGTTTCGAGGTAGCGGCCGTTGTTCCGCTCTTTACACGACTTATAGAGCTCGGAAGCCGACAAATCTTGGTTCAAGTAAGTCCGAGTCACCTATTTTCTCAGAGCATTGACCAGCTCTTCAAAAAATGTGAGAACATGCTCAATAATCAATAGGCTCAGTAAAAGAAAGGGACGTTGCTAGAAGCCACCGAGTTGTCATCCAAAACGTTTTCGTTTTCCTTTAATCAACCCAAAACTAATTGCAAAAGTAACTCCGAGTATAATTGCTCCAACTGGAAAACCGGGTATTGCAGGTGGGATTATCACTGTTACTGTGATTTGATGAGAGCCTTGGAAACCTGCTAAATCAAAGACTGTGACATTAATGGAATAAGTACCTGGTACCAAATTGGTGATAGTTGTGTTCATTTGGGGGGCATTGACTGTTGTGATGATTGATCCATCTACATAGACGTTTGCTGAACTATAACCTGAACCGTTTTCGGTTACAGACCAATAAAGTATGAATTCAGATAACACATTTGAACCATCAATTGGCGAATTTATTGTTACAATCGGAATAGTTGAATCAATGTTCACTTGGTAATGTGCGGCTTCAGAACCAATATTCCCAACTGCGTCCTTGGTGACCACATGGAGGAACCAAATGGAATCAGACAATGGTGTAGAAATAACCGTGCCATTAACTGTTGTATAAATCCCAGTGCTTGCAGTGGGTATAGTGGTTGGGTTTTGATCGAGAATATAGTAGTATCCTGCAATCCCATTTACATCAGCCGGGATTGTCCAGTTGAATTGAGGTAGGTTATTGGTAGACCAGGCTGTGGGATCGGGATGGGTAGACGATGTTATTGTTGGTGCCAATGCCGTGATATCGTAATGTGTAGTAAGAAAAGGATCGCCTAAAATACACATTCCGTAAAACCATTCAAGGTAATAATACGTATAGCTTTTCATCCCTGTGAACCAATTTTTGAGAGCTTGACCAATTGTTTCATTTTGGCCAATAGGGTCATAGAAGTAATTACCTCCAAGCATTCCTCCAGTCTTTGTAGAACCAATGACTGCAAGAGAATGACTACCAGAGAACAGATATGTGGTTGCTAGACAATCAGTACTTAACCAATTTGACGCCGAACATGAAAAGAGGTTGTAGAAATTAAATGTTGGTGCCTGACTGTGTATCTCTGCCGCAGTAACAGTGCCTTCACTTGGGCCACCTGTTTTGCCAAAAGCATGATAAGTCGATGTGCTGTGTGCACAAAGATGTGCCCATTCATAATCTTGGTTTAACCTATTCCATAGCCAATCAGTAGCATTTGTCCAAGTTCTTGGGGTATGAATATCTACGTGATTAGAGTAGGCGTTGTTAAACCATGCAGGCCAAGTGTCATATGTTCCATTAGCCCACGCTTGCCAATCATCATCTATATAGGTTAAAGCTCGGTGAGTTCGTGCTACAGAACCAGTTCGATATGAATGAATTCTGTTGAGAAGCATTATGATATCATTTTCATTGGTTTGCCCACCAAATGTTCTTGTGCTTGCATCTAATCGTCCAACATAGATTTCTGGAAAGATATCATTGCCTGCACTAGCATTATGTCTATCATAGACACCGTTTACATCAGTATCATACCAGCTTCCATCTAAGTCCATGTAATATAAATCGCAAATGAAGGGATTGCTGGCAGGATAACTATCATAACCTCCGCTAACTCCAGAGGTGTTAAGTCCATGTTCAAAACGAATGTAAGGTAAATTTCCTATCAGAACGGCACCAATGATATTGTTTGAAGAATACCAGGTTTGGAGTAACCCTCGAAGAATAATGGCATTGGGAATTGCACTTGTATAAAGGATGGTCTTATAGCCAGTATTATTTAGGTCAGTTCGGTATTGGGTCACGGCTGTCTGAACAGCAGGAGTACCCCAAAGACCATTATCCACAACAATTGCTACATACTCACCTGAGGGTCCTGGAGGGATAAGAAGGGGGGCAGGCTGCCAGACAGGAGTTGTAACAATCATTGGTGTTGCAGCTGAATCACCCTGAAGAAAAGGTGTTGAAACCTCATGGGTTGTAGCGGTGATGCTCAGAAGAGCCAATAAAAGTACTGTGTAGAATAGCCCGAGGAGTAAAGTAGGTTTTTTCATGTTTACCGCTTCCAAATGCCAACCCTAGCTTAAGACATTAAAACGCCTCAGCTGGAAACCTGGCATATACTCAGGAATGTGCCTTTAAGTAACTTTGTCTAGACAGAAAACAGGAGAAAAGTGTATTGCGCAAGTTAAACCTCGACGCCGAGATCCAGAGCTCGTACCAGTTCTTTGTAGCGGTTTCGAACCGTAACTTCAGTAACCCCCGCCACTTCTCCAATTTCCCGTTGGGTTCGGCGTTCGCCTTCTAAGATTGAAGCGATATAGATTGCAGCTGCGGCGATACAAGTGGGATCTTTTCCTGAGGTGATACCCTTAGTGCGAGCTTTCATGAGGATATCAAGGGCACGGGCGTGTGTTCGTTGGGATAGAGAAAGTGCGTTTGTGTACCTGGAGACGAAATCTTCTGGTTGAGTGATTGGCATTTGGAGACCAAGGCGTCGAACAATCAGTCGGTAGGATCGGCCGAGCTCCTTACGTCCCACCCGTGTATATCGACCTACGTCTGCAAGTGTTCGTGGAAAACTCGTGAACCGACAAGCCGCGTAAACACAAGCAGCCACGATAGCTTCAATGCTTCGCCCACGAATGAGATTCTTGTCCAGTGCCCTACGGTATAGTAGTGCGGCTGATTGGCGGACACGTTGAGGAAGGTCCAGCTGACCAGATAATCGGTCCAGCTCACTCATAGCACTCGCGAGGTTTCGTTCACTAGCTTGATAGACTCGACTCCGGTTATGCCATTTTCGAATTCGTTGCATTTCTGCTCGCCGGGACGCATCAAGCTTGTGTCCTCGAGCATCGACATCACGCCAATCAATGGTTGTGGACAGGCCTCGATCATGCATGGTTAGGGTAGATGGTGGACCCGCCCGGGCACGTTTATCGCGTTCTTCTGGGGAAAATTCGCGCCATTCGGCACCAAAATCAATCACATCGTCATTCAGTACGAGTCCGCAATTTGAGCATACGAGTTCTCGAGAGGATGTCATGATGAGATTGCTGCTTCCACAATTAGGGCAGACATTAGTTTCTTCGTCTGCCTGACTTGAATCGGGTTGCGCCTTTCGTCGATTATTTTCAGACATACCTATCGGATCCGAACCCTACCTATCCAGTACATCTCGGGGAAGACACATTCCCCGACAAAACTCTGCTTCATGGCAATTTAAAGATGCTGCCCCAGGCATGGAAGATTTATTCGGTCTGTAGCAAACGAAATTTATCAAGAAAGTGATGTATAGCCTATCAGTGAACAAGTCTTAATGAAGAAGGTAATGTGAAATTGACTTCTTTTTCTCCGTACGAACGAGTGATGACGCTCCTTCAAGGCAAACTGCCGGATAGAGTTCCTGTTATTCCCCAGATCACGTATACTACTGCTCAGCTCACTGGAGTAGGCTTGGTGGAGGCCTTATATAGTGCTGAGAAGACTGCTGCAGCCTTATTGGCAGGGCAACGAGAGCTTGGTTATGACGCTATTTATGTGGGCTGGGAAAGTTCATTCAACCTTTTAGCCGAAGCAATGGGCTGTACCATGCGGTTTCCTGCGGATTCGGTTCCACAAGTTGCAAAACATGTGGTTCAGTCCCCTGAGGATGTTGACTCATTGGAAATTCCTGATCCCCATGGTTCTGGAAGATTACCCTTACATTTAGATTTAGTGTCTCGAATCAAAACTGCAGTTAGTAATGAGATTCCTCTCTTTGCATATACACCAGGACCCTTCACCTTGGCGGGGCAGCTAAGTGGAGTCAATTCCTTAATGATGGCCACGATTCAAGATCCCGCTTATGTGAAAAAAATCGTGCACCTGACTACCCAGGCTTCAATTCGGTATGCACAGGCTAACATTGAAGCAGGTATCGATGTCATCGTTGCTGCGGATCCAACGGCCAGTGGCAGTCTTATTAGCCCGCAAACCTTCGAAGCTTTTGCAGCTCCATCTCTCCACTCAGTATTAGCAGCAATTGACCAGGCAGGAGCTATTCCTTCGCTACATATCTGTGGAAAAACCACGCCAATTCTCCAACAGATGGCAGAGGTAGGTCCTGTTGTGATGGAATTAGATCATTTGGTCGATTTGCAGGTTGCGAAGAATCTAGTGGGCACGCAGGTCATTTTGATGGGAAACCTTAATCCAACTGAACTTCTATTATCGGGGACCCCTGAGATGGTCGAATTAGCGGCGAAGCGGTGTATTGAAGCCGTAGGTCGTGAAGGGCGATACATCCTTAGCAGTGGCTGTGAAATTCCTCCATTAGCACCATTGGAGAATATTCGGGCAATGGTTAAGGCAGCTGAAAAATACGGGCGGTTTGTGTAATTAATCTATAGTTAATGGAGGGCTCAAGTCCACAGGGATTTCCCGATCAATTATGATTTCACACGTGGGTTCAATAAAGCGCGTAGTCCAGGCGTAAGCCTCAACCCCATAATTGACTGCTTTGCGCAAAATGGTCCCAAACTCTGGATCAATTGGGTCGTTAGGTTTCATTTTCGCTGCGTCCGTTCGTTGGACAATAAACACAATTGCAGCTCGAAATCCTTCGTCGACGGCATGCATCAGTTCTTGGACATGCCGTTGCCCTCGTTCAGTGGGAACACGGGGAAACAAGCCAATACTCTGCCGAGTATCAGTAGAGGATTTTGCTTCGATATAGCACGTCGGGAGGGTTTCGTTTCTAAGGCAAAAATCGAGGCGACTTGTCCTATAAACTGGTTCAGGAATGATTTCCTGATATTGAGAAAAAGGAGCTAATTGACGAAGAGGTAATACTTCGGCAAGCAGCCAATTAGGGACACGTGAATCTAAAGACAACATAGCACCATTACTTCGGGAACAGACCAAGTCATAATCGGTTTTTCGGTGAATCCCAGGATTATGCCTCAGAAGAACTTCGACGCCCGGATGAAGTAAATCGGGCATTGGTCCTGGATTTGGCATATACGCTAAGACCTTTCGTCCATTGAGTTGACAGACAGTCAGGAATCGATTTGGGCGTTCAAGGAAATGCCCATACAGGAAAGGCCCTTGGAGTTTCACTGGATTGACTCCTTGTAGTCTTAACAGAAAGCCCAACATTGCCCCCTTATGTTTCTTCGCCTCGTGCATCACGCGAAGCTGTAACCTTATATACGGGCTACTCCAAGCTCCGACTGATTCCATAGGAGTTGTGGACTTTGCCTTTACAATGGAATAAATACAAACAGATTCAGAACAACATCTTTGACCTCATAGGCCTCACTCCCCTTTTCCGAATGCCTAAAATTAGCGAAAAAGCAGGAGCTAATATCTTAGGGAAAATTGAATGGTATTCGCCCACAGGGAGCCTGAAGGACAGAATTTACTATAAGATGATTCATGAAGCCATTGCTCGAGAAGATCTTAAACCAGGCATGGAAATTATAGAATCATCAACGGGAAATGCAGGAATAGCGTGTTCTTTTGTTGGCCGAATGCTGCACTATCCAGTGACCATTGTTATGCCTGAAGGGATGAGCCAAGAGCGGCGTAAACTAATGGCAGCATATGGAGCTAAAATTATTCTAACGCCAGGTGGTGAGTCAGATGTTGACTTATGTCTTAAGAAAGTCAAAGAGCTCAAAGACGCAAACCCTGGGAAGTATTGGGAACCTGCTCAATTCAGCAATTTAGATAATACTCTTGCGCATTATGAAACGACAGGACCTGAAATTTGGGAACAGTCCGGAAAGAATGTTGACGCATTTATAGCCAGTCAAGGAACTGGTGGAACAATCACCGGGGTTGGTCGATATTTACGCGAACAAAATCCCCGAGTAAAACTCTATGCCATTGAACCCACCGAAGCCCCACTCCTAGCTCATCGAAGATGGGGGTCTCACCGCATCGAAGGTATTGGTGACGGCTTTGTTCCCAAGAACTTGGATCTAAGCATACTTGATGGAATAATAACAACCACTTCAGATGAAGCTCTTGAAATGGCTCAATGGATCAGCCGTGAAGAAGGACTCTTTTGTGGCATCTCTTCTGGTTGTAATGTTGCAGCTGCTATGAAATTAGTAAAGAAACACCCCGAACTCAAAACCATTGTAACCATGATTAATGACAGCGGTCAGCGCTATTTCAGTACACCTCTTTGTGGTGAACCAAAACACCTAGATGTTCCGGATCGGGAACATCCTATGGATGCCCGAACCATATCAGAACTGGATAAATACCAGCACACGTGGGAAATCATTGAGTGAGTTCAACACTAAAGTCAGACGAGGCACCTAACCAATGGATCCAAATATTATTAGCCAGATTCGCGATGAGATGATTAATTGCCAGACCGATCAAGTTCTTGAACTTGTTCCAAAAGCTATTGACCAAGGGATTGATGCATCTCAGATAGTCAATCAAGGTTTAACTGCAGGAATTCGAGTTTTGGGAGACCGGTTCGAAAAGGGTGAAGCATTTCTACCCGAACTTGCGGTTGCAGCAGAAACAATGAAGCAGGCACTCAAGTTTCTCGAACCTTATTTGGCCAAAGCCATGGAGGAAGAGGCCCTAGGCATAATTGTGATAGGTACTGTGCAAGGCGACATTCATGATATTGGCAAATCAATTGTCGCAACGATGTTAACAGTTGCGGGATTTACCGTCTATGATTTGGGTGTTGAGGTCACACCTGCCCAGTTTATTGATAAGGCCAAGGAAGTGAATGCAGACATCATTGCTATGTCGGCTTTACTCACAACTACGATGGATCGTATGCAAGAGACCATCGACCTGCTCAAGGTTAAGAATCTTGATAAAAAAGTCAAGGTAATGATTGGTGGCGCTCCAGTTAGCAAACAATTTGCTGATAAAATTGGGGCCGATGCGTATGGTGTGGATTTCAACCAAGCCGTGAAGATCGCTAAACGATTAACCGGACATTAGGAGGAGCCACCTTAGAGATACAGCCTGTGATTATGATGACGCAAAGACCAAAATTTCAATTACTCTCTGATGAAGATGTTCTTCGAATTCATGAAGAAAGTCTCATTCTTCTAGAAGAAGTAGGGATGAAAATCCAAAGTAAGGACGCTTTAGAGCTCTTAGAAGGAGCGGGGGCAACGGTCGATTATGAAAAGGAACACGCCTATTTTCCTTCCTCGCTAGTGGAAGAACACTTGAAACACGCGCCAACTACCATTTGTATGTATAGCCGCGATGGAACACTCGCTATGACACTTGAAGGTGACCAAATCCACTTCAACCCCGGTTCAGCAGCAACCCATTTGCTTGATCGAAAAACGGGAGAACGCCGTCATCCTATAACCAGTGATGTAATCGAGTTTGCCCAGGTCACTGACGCATTAGCTCATATTAACGCACAAAGTACGGCGCTTATTCCCGCAGACGTTCCACCTGAACTTGCTGATCGTTACAGGCTTTATCACGTTCTCCGAAATTCCATAAAACCCATTGTCACGGGAACATTCGTCCTTGATGCCTTTGACGATATGAGGCAAATGCTTGAAGCAGTCGTCGGTGGTCCTGATAAACTCCGAGAAAAACCACTGGCAATCTTTGATACCTGCCCCTCGGCGCCTCTTCAATGGAGCGAATTGACTGTTCATGATCTTGTGCTTGGAGCGAAAGCCGGCATTCCTATTGAACTAATTTCGATGCCTCAACTTGGTGCAACAGGACCAATCACGATTGCAGGATCGTTGGTGTTGCATAACGCGGAGTCACTAAGTGGTGTGGTACTTACCCAACTTGCTTCGAAGGGAGCTCCTGTTATTTATGGAGGATCTCCCACAGCAGTTGATATGCAGTATGGTACAGCCCGTTTAGGAGCCATTGAAAGTATCATGCTGACTTGTGCTTATGCTCAAATGGCAAAGCATTATCAACTGCCCACACATGCTTATCTTGGCTTGTCAGATGCAAAGTTAGGAGCAGATTCTCAGACTGGATATGAGGCAGCGACAGGATTTCTCTTAGCAGCTATGACCGGTATCAATAATATTGCTGGGGCGGGTATGCTTATCTTCGAAAGCACCCAAAGCTTTGAGAAACTTGTAATTGATGATGTTCTCGCAGGTATGACAAGGCGGCTTATTCAGGGCGTAGAGATTAATGAAGAAACTCTAGCGCTCAATGAACTGCGCGAAGTTGGTACAAAAGGGGGAGATTTCCTTCGCCTCCGTCACACTCTCACATGGTTCCGACGGGAACATTTCCTCCCGGGTATTCTCGTCGATCGTCAACCCTTTGAAAGTTGGCAAGAGCAAGGTTCATTAACTAGCCACGAGCGGGCACGAGGTCGTGTTGAAGAAATTCTTGGCTCCCACGAGATTCAACACCTAACCAGAACTGAATCTCAAGATTTAGACAGAGTAGTGAAATCCTTCATGAAACGGCACAATATAACTGCGCTACCTCATGGTCCGAGCTAGTTTTTTTACATTTTCAGTGTAGTTAGAAATGTTTAATGTTGGAAGAGTTCAGGTTGTTTGTGTGGAACTATTTTAAAGCCTTGGAACGAATATCCAACACCCAGAACCGTGGGGAACGCCAGCTGGGAGGCGATTCGGGTTGATCCATAATGTTCTGTTACTCACAAGAAACGGAATCAAACTATTCCATCGCTCATACTGGGCGATAGAAATTGACCAACCAGTCGTCTCTGAGTATATCCAGTCTCTCCGTCAACTTGAAAGAGATACTGGTGAAGATTTACCCGTGCCGATTTTCTTGGATAGTATGAAATTTATTCACAAATATGTTGACAGTGACCTCATCCTCGTGATTGTTGCTGATCGACAGGATAAAGACGAAATCTTGCAGGAAAAAATCGATTCTGCTGTCCGGATAATGAAGCAGAAATACGCGAAACAGATCTGGGATTTCAAAAGCAATCGAAACTCTGAAGTCTTTCAGGGTCTCGGTCCAATTCTTGACCAAGCAATCGTTTCCACTCTCAAAATCGTATTACTTGGTGAAGGGGGAGTTGGAAAAACAACCATTCTTAAGATGTTAATGACTCGACGAGCCGACTTGAACCATATTGCTACAATGGCTGTTTATGTTGAAGAAATGCGTACCGCTAAACTAGGTCCTTATGAACTAGCGGTCTGGGATTTCCCTGGCCAAGAACTGCTTGTTCCCAAATGGAAGGATTACCTGCGAGGAACTGACGTAATTCTGATGGTGACTGACTCAACCTTGAAGAATGTCATGTCTACCCGGAAACTCATTCCCATCATCCAAAAATGGACTAATGGAGCCTTAATCTGGGCGATTGCCAATAAGCAGGATCTCAAAGATGCCTTATTACCCGATACCGTGTCACGCCTATTAGGACTCCGGACAATCGGATTAGTTGCTATTGATCCACGAAATAAAGAATTGCTTTTCAAGACATTGATGGGTGCAGCTGCTGAGGTGGCATTTCCAACCACGTAAAGCAGCCACTTGCAGATTACCTGGAACGCATGGGTTTTTGATTCTTATTATAACGTATCGCTAGTTGTTGGAGATGGAAACGAATCAGATCATCCGTTTTTACCTCGATAGCTACTCCCGCATAATCACACTTAGGACAGTACCATTGTTCATGGACTATCGTACCCGAGATATTAGTAAGCGGTTGAATGTTGATGCTAAAACATCCCGGACACACCTTCACCCATTGTCGAGAATCGCTACGTCTGAGTTTCTCCTGAAAATTAGTGGTATCTTTTTCAGCATTCATTGAAGGTTTCGTAGGACTCATTATCTGATCCTCGGAGAGGCTGGGAGGTTGAACGGATTTAAGGATTCCGAAACTGACCGCTTGTCTTCACATGATGTTTTACTTGAAAATGCTAACCAAGGGAGAAATTTTCTTAGGGAACACATTAGAATATAGAAATGAGGAACGCGTTGTGCGTGCGATTCGGGCTCTTATTCATGGTCGAGTTCAAGGTGTCTTCTTTCGGGCCTACACACGAGATAAAGCCCATGAATTGAATCTGGTTGGATGGGTTCGTAATAAGCGAGATGGGACAGTAGAATGCCAGGTTCAAGGTCCAGATCTAGCAATAGAGAAATTCATTCAATTCCTTCATCATGGGTCACCAGCAGCGAGAGTTGATCACGTGGCAATCTCAAATGTTGAATTCAATCCTCGCCTTCGCGATTTTAAAATCATGTTTTAGAGTCTTACCTTATTTTCCCATTAATGTCCAAGACTAGAGACTCTTAAGGAAGCAGAGATGATTAGACCGAGGTGAAAAGGCTTGAAGGTATTAGGTGTTATTGGTTCAGCTCGAAAACTCGGTAACTGTGAAGTCTTAGTCAAAGAGGCCCTCATTAAAGCTCAGCGGGACGGCGCTGAAACCAAAGCAATTCGATTATCCGAATACCAGCTCCTCCCTTGTAAAGGCTGTCTGGCTTGTGTCCTTAAGGGCGAAGCCTGTCGTCTAGATGATGATATGCACAAACTCTGGGACTATCTTCAATGGGCAGATGGCATCATCCTCTCAGCACCAACATATTTTCTGGGACCTGCAGGAATCATCAAACTTCTCATTGATCGCCTCTTTGAGTACAGCCTTCAACTTGGGAAAATCACCGCACGACCAGGAGCGATTATTGCAACAGCAGGCCTACGCGAGTGGGATCCCTTTACACTTCCTATGCTTTCAATGCTCGCTGGGATTTTACGGCTTAACCTAGTTGATCGGTTTGTCGCTTATCGTCCTGGACCGGGTGAAGTCCTTCTCGATGTGGAAACCATGACTCGAGCCAAGAACATTGGATCTGCATTAGTCCGACAGATTCAAGACCCGAATAATCACATTACATCGCCTACCCCAGAAAATACGTGTATCCGATGTGGAACACCTTTTTTCATGTTACGTGACCAAAACCATGTTGAATGTCAACTCTGTCAAACGCAAGGAAAACTGGAAATGAGTGGAACTGATCTAAAAATCGTATGGAGTAAAGACCGAAGACAAGACCGGTGGAGCCCAGAAGCCATGGCTGAACACTTCCAAGAATGGGTGCTACGAACTAGTCCGGTGTATCAACAACATCGAGCAGAAATCCAAAAACGCATTCAGAAATATCGAAATCTGCCTATCGAATCAAAATCATAACACCAAATGGCTTTGGTGTTACAGAAAAGGAGAAGAAAGGGTGTTTGGCTCAAAGAAGGTGTTTAATCTTCCTCTTCGAGTTTCCCTTCTGCTCTGAGCCTCTCAAGGAGTGCCTTCTCTGCAGACAAATCAACGGTTTGTTGTTTAACCTCTTTGACGTGTTCGAGCTTAGCGCCTTCTTTTATTTCGCGCTTAAGCTCTTCCGTCAGAGAGCCTCCTTTATTTTCTTCTTCGCTCACATCAATCACCTCGATATTATGGGATGCTTAGCGACCTCGTTCTTTTGTGTCACATTGACAGAGTACTATTGTTTGGAGTACTACTTACTTCTTATCGACAACACTGCCAACGGTAACTGAGCTGTAGCTGACCCGAGGACTCTGCTTGAGTCGATCTGGAATCGCAGAACCCTTCTCATCGACGACGAGTTCAAACCCTTGCCCGACTCGTTCACCAGTTGAAAGAAGATATCCACTCCGCGCAACAGTGTCTGCCAGTCGCATTGCTGTTCGTCTTTCGACGAGACCAGAACCCTGAGGCATAATCATTCGGATTTTCTTCGTGGTTTTGTCGACCTCACAGCGGATTCCGCCAGAACCCTGGTTGGATTCGACAAAGGTTCCATCTTGGTATTCAAGTACAATCATAGGCATTCACCTTACGTAGAGAGGCGTTATACAGAGTGGTCTTTCCCCTGCTTTCACACCGTCTCTGCCTTAACAAAAATCCGTTTCGATTATTAAAAAGGTTTTGTGCCATTGATTAGGCTTACGGCGGAAATTGCGTAATAGGCAACGAACCAAAAAAAGAGGGAGGAACCGGGACAGCAGTTTCAAAAGAGGCTGTCCAGGTTAGTATTGTTCATACACTTTGTATAGGATTATAAGGACAACACCGACAATGCCGATGAATGCAATGATGAGTAGAGTTGTCGCGGGATCCAAACCAGGTAAGGTACCCTGAACTTGATATGCAAGATTTGCTGATTCCCGAACATTATCAAATACATCTGTTGCAATAATTCGGAACAGTACAGCACGGAATTCATGACTTTGTAAGGGCTGTGGATAAGGAGGAAGCACAATCTGGTAGACATCATTACCCACGTTAGTCATATCCCGGGGTGGGAGCCATGTAATTCCATCGTACGAATATTGAAGTTGTACACTACTGACCCCTGTTCCATCTGTTACCGTTGCATTGATGGTAACCAAATGAGTAGTTGTGGGGTTCTGTGGGAGATAACTAATGAAGGAAATCACAGGAGGGGAATCCGCAACAATATATTGCAGGGTGATATTGTCCCAAGCGTTTTGTGTGTCATTCACATAAAGCCTGTAATCTACGGCGAATTGCTCCGAGAAAGGCGGTATCGCTGCTGTGAAGTTAGCCAGCTTGCTGGGTCTGCCAACCATAGTTACGTTAATCCACTGAGAACCATTGTAATAACTAAGAATTACAGTATCAATCAACGCATCGTCGGAGATTTCTCCGGTTACAACAACCCATTGTTCATCCGTGGGTGCAGTCGGATTCAGGTAGACGCTTTCGATGGTTGGAGGATCGAAGTCTATGAGGAAGGAGTCTGAAAAGGGACTTGTATTATTGACCGCGGGTCGCCCACTTCGGGATGGCGAGTTAAAGTAAGCACTAACATTGTACGCTTCACCAATCAGCAAATCGCCTTGGTCGACATAGAAGCTCACATTGAATTGGGCAAAATGCCAATTCGATTCAGCAGCATTCCAGTTCAAAGTTCCATTAAGAATTATCCCAGCAGTTCCGGTTGAAAGACTGATGCTGAAATTCGATAAGTCAACATCTGTGTCACTAAGGTATCCAAAGATCGAGTGCCAGACCCAATCAACGGTAATATTTAGAGTTTGGATTTCGCGTCCAATGTAGATAATTTGGGGTTGAGCAACTCGAAGGTAAGGTCCTCTGAATGTGAAGGCATCTGAAACGCCTCCAAGCCCATCATGAAATGGATATCGCAAGGAGTAATTAGCTCCAACACGAATCTTGTAAGATTGACCTGGGATGAGTACAGAGATGTTTAACTCATCAATTTCCCAGTGGGAGTTGGAAACATTGTAGGTTAAGACATTGTCGAATTTTGTGATATTGGACGGAGTGTCCGCATTTTGGAAGATTAAGGTGGTGTTCGCTTCGGTCAGAGTCCCCCACACAGAACTACTGATATGTTCGATGCTGACATCAATGGTGTCTGAGGTGTCACCAATATACGTATAGTCTGGGATAGCAGCCGTAATAGTATATTGATAGATGAAAGGAATTGAAGCTTTAGTGGTATTCGTCCATGTTTCGATTCCCGTGAACCGCTCAAAGTAACATTGCACGTAATAGGAATGGCCAATTGGTAGGCCAACAGCTAATAGTGAATAGTTTTCCACTGTCCAACCTTTGCCTGTAATATATGCGAGATCGTCTTCAAACATCAGGGCATCGTCTGTGATGTTATGGACACGAAACGTGTGAACGGTGAGATCACCATCTCTACATTCACCAATATCTGAGGCAACCACTAATAAGACGAGGACATTCAGGAGGGATGAGTTTCCATTTGGATTTGCAGGGGTGTAGGCCTCGTTGGAAACAAGCGGTGTTGTAGCATTCAAGTCAGTAGGTCCGGGGATTGGAGGACTTGTAGCGACTATGGCCGGTCCTGTGGGTGCATACTCAAACAGGATAGGCGATAGTGTTAGTGTGAGAAGGATAACGAGTAGCGATAGTCCAAGAATTTGGCGACGCACGATCTGTCACCCTCAATGAGGATAGAAGGTCAAAGCCGATGTGAGTCCTAAAAAGATTGCGGTAACGCACAACCCAGAAAGAATTACAGACGAATTCTGAATCTAAAGAGAGAGGGATTGAAGATGTCTGACGCGATTTGCAAATGTCACGACTTTCTGTTGCCAATCATTCGTACATAAATGGGTGATGCTACAGGGAGCTATTGTAAAAGAAAGTTTACGCCGTTGGTCAAGGGAAATTTCTAGCCACCAGAAAATGCATTCTTCAATCGCGTTTCCATGGCTGACAATCAAGACGGAACCTGATTCTGTTTTATCGAGTTGTTCAAGGAATGGAGTAATTCTCTGATGGAGCATGCGCCAGCTCTCGGCTTCAGGAAAAGGAACCCAATCAAGTAAGGGCTCGGTTTTTTCCCTCTCTAATTTTCGAGCCTCTTCAAGTGTCATATCCATAGCGATGCCCCAATGTAATTCACGTAACGCCTTTTTAGCAACGGGAGTCACACCTATAATTGAGCCAATAATCTGTGCGGTCTGCAATGCCCGTTCCAAATCACTGGTATAAAATCCTACAGACGAATTTGGAAGCAACTTCTCTAGTTCTTGACCCGTGAGTTGAGCTTGTTTTCGTCCTAATTCTGTGAGAGGAGTGTTCGTCCATCCACCAGTAAGACCCTGAACATGGTGGACTGATTCCCCATGACGAACAAGAAAGAGTTCTTGCATTGGTTCACCCACCGAACTCGTTGTAGGCTAAATTAGAACATTTTCTCGTTCGACCTTCCGGTGAGTAAGACCTAGTGACGTAGCAGGAATTGTCCGTCCACCGTATAATTTGGCGTCAGTTTCACCACGGTAAAGGGCATCAGCCATTCGAGCAATAGCATCTGCTTTCATGATTCCAGATCCACTCGCGCCTGTGACTACAATAACTCCCGAATGTTCATAGACCAATGGAATCGCATCCACGGAATAAGAGTAGGAGCCAGCCCACATATTGGTTGGACGAAGATTGGTGAAGGCAGGGAAGTATTTACTGAGAACAGGATAAATGCTCTGTTCATAATAAGTGCGCTCCGCGTTGTAATCGTCATCATCCATGTTGTACTTGTAAGCGCGTCCCACTTTATCAGCACAGCCAATCCAAAAGGATTTCTCCTCTGGAACCCCTCGCATATACACCCCTCCTGAGGGGAGAATCGTAAATGGGATGAACCCAGCATTACTGAATTCCTTGTTGAATAGTAATTTCTCTAACGGAGGATGCTCGCTGCCAGCAACAATGAACAGTTGACGTTTCTTCGCTTTCACATAACTAGGTATACCAACCGGATCCAGAAGTGCGTTAGTCCATGGACCCACAGCAAGAACCACTTTTTCTGCCTGTATTGTGCCTTGTGAAGACCGAATCCCTGTAACTTGTTTATTTTGCCAGGCAAAGGGCTCACCTGGAAGCCCAAGGGATGACTCTGCTTCCAAGAGCAATTGATGTACCGTTAGATTGAACCGTGGTTTCACTTTGGTGAGTTTCATGAATTCGTCCTTATAGAATTGGACTAAGAGGCTTGGATCTAACACCCCGCAATCAGCTCCAAAGAGCGCATAATCAACCGGGTTCAGATTCATGATTTTAGCCTCCTCATCATTAGAAAAGTCGGTGACAAGCCCGGGGAGGAGTTTCTTGAGTTCGGATTTCGCTATAGCACGGTAGGCAATATCGTTGGCTTCCATCCGCTTCATCCAATCCTGGACACTCGGTTCATTGAATTGATGATTACTCAGCAGCCACAAGTATCCGCAAAGATGAAGCGTTAAGTCAAATTTCAGATTTTCTTGAATATGCCGGAAAAAATCAATGCTCGTATCAGTGAGTAACTGATTCGTAGAAGAAGAAAACATGTTCCGAACAGCGGCGGCACTCATAGCCGTGTTTGCCTGACCTGTATCTGGCAGTTTATCAACAAGAAGAATGGTTTTGTCTGGACTATTCTTCTGAAGATAATAAGCTGTGGCAACTCCGAGGATTCCTGCCCCCACAACAAGAATGTCGAACTTTTCTGTCAAGAAGAAATGCCTCCTATGAGATTATAAGTCAAGGTGATTAGGGGTCTTCTCCTTTTGTTCTTTATGGAAGCAAAGGGTTGACAGCTGTTACTCCTTCGATAGCCAGTTAGGGTCCGGAAGTTCGCCTCCATCGCACCATCGAACTGGATTCAGGTCTCCGCGAGAGGAGGACGTGTATAAACGGTGCCATCACGAGAAGAGCGGATGGTCGTTGCGCGTTGTGCGGAGACCCTAAACGTCTGATCCGTAAGGCGGGAGGTGACAGCCTCTCCCCACCGGGGAACAGCCCGTCGATGACGCAGGAACCGAACACCACAGTTGGCCTGTCTTGGGTGGGTAAGTTTCTGACAACGATTCTCATTCAAAGAATATGTGGATAAAGAAAAAGAGAAGGCCGAACTCATCTGAGTTCGACCCCGTTCAGTTTTAATCGACTGCTATTTGGTCTAACTAAGTGTAGTCGCCAGTTAGTCCTATTAAAAGTCGCAGGGCTCCGAAGAAAATCAGAGCAATCGAGACTGCAATTGACACCAGGTCAATTCCCCAGGTTGCAGGGAGGACAAATGCGGGAATGGCAATACCGATGGCAATGATTCCAAAGATGATATAGAGAATGCGCATCCACTGTTTCATTTGCTTCCCCATTGCGCCCTGGACCAGGAGAAAGAGTCCAATAACAAGAATTGCCCCTGAGAGAATATACACTAGAAGTGTTGGGAAGAATGAAGGTGCGGCAATGAATAGGCCACCGAAAATCACCATGAGGAGACCGATGAATATGCTAATGATTCGAGCTTGCATATCAATTTCCTTGGCTAAGAATATCTTGGCAATTTGCCAGATACCCAAGATTATTAGTCCAATACCAAGGATCATACCAATTCCGTAGACGACGATAAATCCTGGGACGATGAAGAGCAAGGCACCGAAGAGTATAGCAATCAATCCAAGTATGACATCGAGTATGCGTAACCATTGTGCTTGTTCAGGCATGGTTATCACGTTGCTGTGGCTTCGCGTGTTCACTCCTTAAATACATTCGGATTTTGTATAATTACGAAAAAAGGAAGAGAAGAGGGGTTCTTGGGATGAGAACCACCTTTCCAATGCAGGGAATTTCGGTCTAGTAATAGGAACCGCTGAAGCCATAGACCATGCGAACGAATCCGCCGATTAGTAATCCAATGGCAAAGAGGATGAGTAGTGTGCCATAGGCAAGAAGCCAGCTAAACAAGTAGAACGCGGAAAGGATAACTAAGAAGATTCCCAGCACGACAGCTAGCCACCGTTGCCAGCCACCCTCAGACACCATGAACCCACCGAATAAAATCAGAATTCCATAAATGAGTAACCCGATGGTAAAGAGGAGACCAGCAAGGAGCTAGAGGACTGCGATGGCGATTGCACCAAAGATAATGAGCAGGAGTCAGCAAGGAGGAATAGTATTTTCATTCCACCTGGTGCGTCTTTGTACATGAAGATTTTGATAATTTGCCAAATACCCCAGATAAGGAGAATGACTCCGAGGATTTGCATGACTACTAAGCCCACGAGAAGGGTGGGAACGAAGATGCTCCAGATCACCCATAGACCTAGGACAACCATGATGATTCCGATGATTACAATGAGGGCTCTTAACCACATAGGAACTTCCATTTCGGACATGGTTATCACGTAGCGCTGAGTTCGCCTTGAACTTTCCTTAAGAACCAGCAGGGTTTTACTAGTCACCATTGAGAAGCTGGGAACGTGTGGCAATTATTTAGGGAAAGAGCACGCGAAAATGCTTGGGAATTCTAAGTCTCATGAGTTGATCAAGATGGTGCTACCACTTACACTTTTTGTTGCTGCAAATCCCTTGTTAGGAACAGTGCTGATTCTGCTTCCAATTTTACTTGCCCTATATCTCCTTGTTTTTCGTCGTTGGTCAGCCGATAAAGTTGGGGTCGCGGCGTTCCTTCTTGGATTTTCCATCGCAATTCTGTGTTTTGGCACAAATCCGCTCCTCGCAGTGTTGGCAAGCGTAGCGGGCATCATTGCCTCGTTCCCCATATCGCTCATGGTCATTACCTCAATTCTAATGATCACTTACATGGTGCGAACAGGCGCTTTAGCCAGAATTACTGTATTTTTCAAAACCTTGGGGTCCGGCAACAAAGCCATTCAAATAATGCTTATCAATGTAGGATTAGGGCTCTTCCTCGTCGGATTAGGGGCTACACCAGTAAGTATGCTCCCACCAGTCATGATAGCCATGGGTTTTTCTCCACTAGTATCAGTGATGCTCCCTTCTATTGGCTATGATCCCCTCACCACATATGCTCTGCTTGGGATTCCCGTTTTAGTTTTCTCTGACGTGGTCCCCGGAGACTATTGGGCAACTCGATATCCAGGCGTTGAACCCCTCTTCATGTCAGGACATATATTCTCCTTATACATGCCCGTCGTAGCCACAGGCATCGCCTTTGCCATGTTATGGCTGGCAGGAGGACGGAAGCTTCTCTTTAAGCGTGAAGCCCTTGGACTCGCCCTAGCCACGGGAATTATCGCTGGAATGGTCTGCTATTTCTGCAATCTCATATGGGTGGGTTTTACTACGCTAACAAATATTTTCGCAGGATTAGCAGTGATTGGGGCAATGCTCGCCTATTCTAAACTCCGCGGACTTCGCCTTGTGGATAAGAGCATCCTCACTGAGGAAGACCAGCCAGTCATTGAATCAATGAGCCTTTTACAAGCTATGGCGCCGTGGCTCATCCTAATTTTCTTCTGCTTCCTCGTCAATCTTATTCCCCCCATTTATGACCTGTTCTTCAATGTTCTCACTTTTCCGATTACAATTGGTATTATAACCATTAATACACGATTTCTGTGGAATGCCTATTTCTGGGTCCTCATCGCTACACTCCTCGCGATTCTCATCGATGCCTTCATTGCACGCTCTCAAAACCGGGTCTCGAAATTTAATATTGAAGTCCAGGAAACCCTTGTAACATGGATTCGACGTGTCTGGCGCCCTTTCCTCTCTGCAGCTATTTTCTTTGCGCTTGCCTACATCCTCATTTATTCTGGAAGTGTTATCGCAGCTGATGGCTCTTGGCTGCGGGCTTCTGATTTTATCCCTGAATGGAACATGATCTATGTCCTCTCCTTGGTGACCGCGGTTTCTTTTGGTCCATTATATCCAATAACAGCAGCGTTTCTCGGTCTTCTTGGCGGATTTGTCAGTGGAAGTGAAACTTCCACAATAGTCATGTTTCAACCATACCATCAATTGACCGCTTCAGCGATTGGTGCCCAGCCATTAATTGTGGGAGCTAGCTCAGGAATTGGTGGCGGGTTAGCAAGTGTGCTTTCTCCCGCGAAATTACAAAACGCTGCTGCAGTCATTGATGCAAAAGGCATGGAAGGGCAGGTGATGCGGAAAGCTCTTCCGGTTATCTTGCTTGTAACCATCATCGTCGCAATTCTAGCCTTCTTCTGGGGCTATTTCATTCCCTAATCCGGATATTCGGTCATACTGGGCACTCCGGTGATAAGGGGTATCCCAGAATATTCCAAGCCTTGAGTCCGCCTAATACGTTACTCACATCTTGGAATCCATTTCTACGAAGAATACTTGCACCGAGGCTACCTCGCAACCCCGTTGCACATGTTGTAGCCAATGGTGTATTCTTGGGGATTTTGTCCAAGTTATTTGCAAGCTCTCCAACGTAGATATAGATGGAGTTTTCAACGAAGCCACTTTCACATTCTGCGGTTGAACGAACGTCAATGAGGACTAATTCTTCCTTTTCGAGTTTTTCTTTGAGTTGTATTGCTGTGATGGCACCAAACTGAGATGTGGGTTTTCCCTGGTTTCGCCAGACATTAATTCCAGGACAGAGGTATCCTTCGATGTTATCGTAACCGAGGCGCCAGAGGAAAGGTTTGGCGACAGTTATGTCCTCGGGGCGTTCTAATACCAAGAGAATTCGTTGATCGTATGTCAAAGTCCATCCAGGGTAAAAGGATAGACCTTGGAGCCAGATGCTTAATGAGCCAGGGAGATGAGAGGACGCGTAAGCATCCGGATTCCGAGTATCCACAACAATTGAATTTGGTCTTTCCATTGCCTTTTCAAACTCGGAGACCGTGAGTGCTTGAGGAATGGGTGCGTCTTTGAGAAGAGGGGGGCCATTCAGGTTGTAGTCTTCCATTTTTCGGAAATAGGGCGGACGACGCAATTGGATCCCTAACATATATTCAACGAATGCTTCGTTGTTAAGAGATAGAATAGGATTATGATGGCGTTCATACCCAATTGTGCTGAAATCACGATCACTAAGTTTGTTCCCACAAATCGAACCGGCACCATGAGCAGGGTACAGGAGGATATCATCGCCTAAAGGGAGCAATTTATTGTGGAGGCTATGAAATTGCTTCTCGGTCATTTGTTCCCAAATATCAAGTCCTGGCAAATCCGTTCGCCCAACATCTCCAACAAATAAGGTATCACCTGAAAATACCATGAAAGGTCGCTTACTATGTGATGTATCAGTTACCGTGTAGCAGATGCTATCATCGGTGTGTCCAGGAGTGTGCAGGGCTTCGATGCGGAACCGGCTAATGTTAAAAGTGTCTCCATCTTTCACTCGATGCTCGCCATATTTGAAAGGTGTCTCTGCACTATGAACGATTTCGGCTTCAGTGAGATTTTGTAATTCCAAAGAGCCAATAACATAATCTTCGTTGCGATGGGTTTCGAAGATGAATCGAATCTCTGCACATGCCTCTTGAGCCATT
The DNA here is from genome assembly GCA_048939595.1 of Promethearchaeota archaeon. Classification (GTDB taxonomy): domain Archaea; phylum Asgardarchaeota; class Hermodarchaeia; order Hermodarchaeales; family Hermodarchaeaceae; genus Hermodarchaeum. The sequence continues at coordinate 21,883 of JBHLPI010000018.1, forward strand.
TTGAGATAGATAGCGGCATCTCGGCGTGGGTCCACTACAAAGGCTTCGCCTTTATCGGCGAAGAAATAACTGTTGTGAGAAATCCCAGGAGAATTAATGACTTCAAATTTCACTTTAACCAGGCTCCAGTCAAGAAATCATGGTTTCTTCATGATGGAGTTTCTCTGTTTTGAATATATCGAGCTTGCGAGAAAATATGTTAAAATGAATCTAAACAGCCATCACGCAAGTTGATAACCCTTTTAAAGTCACAAAGCGTGAGGGGTGCCGAGGGTTTTTCCACTATGGAACGCAAAAAAGTACAAGGCGACCGCAAAGACCATCAAGTGCTGCTTTATGCGCTCAGCACATGTGGCTGGTGCAAAATGACCAAGGCCTTCCTTGTTGACAAAAGCGTGGAATACGAGTACGTAGATGTCGACAAGCTCGAACATGCCGATAAAGAACTTGTTAACCAAGATATTAAAAAACGCGGAGGACGCATCGCATTTCCCACTCTAATTATCGATGATAAAATTGTGATCACAGGCTTCAAGAAGGATAAACTTACTGAGGCGTTGGGATTATGAGCAACATCGAGAACATAAAACGCCGCGCTGAAAACAACGCAAAAGCCAGCGGCATGTACTTATGCCCTGATCCTGATTTTCTCCAAAACCTCCTTGAAGGTTTAAAGGATAATGAGGAAAGGTATGGGTATGGATCCTGCCCATGCCGATTAGCTTCAGGCAATTTTGAATGGGATAGGGATATCATTTGTCCCTGTGACTATCGTGACCCAGATGTAGAGGAATACGGACAATGCTTCTGTGCCCTTTATGTTAGCAAAGATGTCCATGAGGGAACCAAACCCATGGAGTCTATTCCTGAAAGGCGTCCTCAAACAAAAATCGACCGAGCCTTAGGCAAACCACCCGAGGAACCTGTAACTCAAAGGAACTCCGTAGAAACCTCAGATACCAACCGAAAGCTCTTCTACTGTAAAGTGTGTGGATATGTCACATTTCGAGAAGAAGCGCCTCACAAATGCCCTATTTGCCAAGCGAAACAAGAGATGTTTGGCGAAATCGTGCTAGGTACTAGTATCCAAGTGCGATAAGTACTCCCAAACTGATTTTTGGAGTGTTATCAGATTCTTTGATATTTGCTATGAAAGTCCTCTCCAGTTCTCAATGTATGTAAAGAGAAGTGGAATGAGAAATGCGCCAAATAAACCAATGAGTAAATATCGAATAAACCGAGCTGAATACTCGAGGAGTGGTAGGACAGGAACGAGTGAGAAGACCACTGACAACGCGAAATAGATGAGAAAAGCGATTACAACGCCTAGGATAGCTCTACTGATTTTCGTATTTCGACTGACATTAATTTTAAAATTCACATAGCGTTTTTCAAGAATCACACCCAGACTAAAGCCGACTAGGACCCCCATTGACACGGCGATATTTTCAGTTGGAAAAAAGGGAACTCCAAAGGCATACGCAATAAAGAATGCCAAGAAAAAAACTAGTCCAACTATAGGGAGCAACCAATCTTGGAGGTATTCAGGCATTTGTTTCCATCGAGGTTCAAAGTATGGCACAAGGAAATAGGCCCAGACGAGAAGGATGATTGCAATAATGATTCCACCAATTACATCACCCAGAAAGTGCACCCCTAGTCCCATACGAGCTAGCGCCGTGATGGTGATGAAGATAATACCCATGATAACTACCCACCACCGGCGTAAACGAATTGCAGCCCAACCCCAAAATGTCGTTGCTGTCTGAGTCGCACCACTTGGGAACCCATAAGACTGGTCATTGACATATTCGCCTTGACGCAGTTCTGCTGGAGGTCGTGGCATTACGAATACATACTTTAGGATGATATTAATGAAACTTGAAAACATGACCAGCGTTATGGCAATTTTTCCTTCGCGTTTACTTAAGCACCAGAAGGTTATTCCCAAGAGGATGACATAGATTAGGGGATCCCCAAGAAAATTCAAAATTTCCCAAAAGACATATGGAAGAGCCGACTGGAGATAGATGATAACGGCTGGATCAAAGAAAACCATCAAGTTAGCCTCCTTCGTCAAACCAACCTGTAGCTATTTCACCCTAAAAGCTAGTAGGGCTTTGAAATAGAAAAAAAGAGATACCGAATCTGCCTGCACAGGTTAGAAAGGGAAATTGGCGAGGCTAGAAGGTTTTAAACTTAGAACCTGGCGTTTGGCAGACCGGACACTTATCAGGTGCATCACCTTCCACGGTATGCCCACATACTGGACAGACTTGAAGGTCGCCTATATTGGCATCATTTCCAGTATCAACTGCTTTCTTAGCCTTCTCATACAGACCAAGATGGTTCTTTTCGGCTTCCATCGCCCAGCGGAAACTGGTATCGGCGCCTTTCTCGTCTTGGACTTGAGCGACGGCGCGGTAGGCGGGGTACATTTCTTCGATTTCAAAGGTTTCGCCATCAATACCTGCTTGGAGAGCTTCCGAGGTGTTCTCGGTACCAAATATGGCTCCACCTACGGTTTGGAAGTCACCTTTTGTTTTAATGTGTTTGAAATGAGTACTAGCGTGAACTCGTTCAGCATAAGCAGCAGCATGAAAGAGCCTGGCAACATTCGGAAATCCTTCATTCTTTGCCATATCCATGTAAATGAGGTAGCGCATGTGTGCTTGGCTTTCACCAGCATAGGCACTACGAAGATTGGCTTCGGTCATATCTTTAACCATTAGATAATCCTCCGAAGAGAGATACCGGAAAGTGTTAATCCGAGATTAAGTAGCTATTGGTTTTGCAACAACTGTCTCGTTCGTGCTAATATAATGAGTTAACCCAAAACAGGTTAATTTATAAGCGCAAATTTTCTAACCTATCATGAAGAACTAAACAGGCGAGTAGGAGACTTGTTTCGAAGTCTACGACACCCAACACATCAGCAAGATTATATTTGGTTAAAAAGACGCCAGAAAATACGCCCGTCGACCATTGCAGAAGAGTTGGAGGTGTCTAGACCATTCATCAGTAAAGCCCAGCGTCAAGCACAGACTCGAATAAAGAACCTCATTAATTACATAGCTTCAGTCAACCGGATTATCCTGAAACGGTCTAGTCCTCGACATGGTTTCGCAATGGGATACCATCCGAACACTAAAAGCCAAGCCTTCATTTTCTACTCCCCCACTCTTGGAATTCAAACCTGGTATGAACACAACGGTATGTGTCATTGTTGTGAAGCCCGAAACACATGCATTGATACCATTAATCAATTGGCTAGCGAGTGGCAGATTCTACTACTTGCAGAAAAAACCCCCTCCGAAAACGCACTCCATTTACTGACTCAAATACAGAGGCGATTAGGATGGTAACTCATCCTCTCGATAAGAACACGCTAGACAAGTCGTCAAGAGCTTGTCCAATCCCTCAATTTCATGTTAGATCGGAAGTTATCGACCAGCCCTTTCCAAGGCCCAGGTGGATTAGTCAAAATCGAATTTTAGTATTTTATCTCATTTCCTTTATAGCGGGATTAATTCTTGTAAATATTGCTTTCTTCCTTCCACCGATCGTCTCCATTACTGAAATCCAAACAGGGACTGGGACTCAAACTTCCATTTCGACATTTTCCATTGTCTCATCTGTTGTTATCCCTCTTCTCATCAGCGTGGGCATTGGACTCACAGCTGCAGCCCTCGTCCCAATAGCCTACCCCAATTCATTTCGCCACCGATTAGGTGGATCAATCCTTTTTGGCGGTTTATATGCCACTGCATCATACATCGATTTAATTCGCCTCGGCCAACTATATAACACCCTTGCAGCCACCCATGGATTATCCCACTATGATTATATGTTAATTTGGACCACATCACCCTGGATTTTTCTATCAGTGGTGATTTCCATTGTAGCTGTGTTTAGTGGAATTTCGATAAGTACAATATTACTCACGTCGTATTTCGGAGAGTACATATTTACTTCATTTAAAGGACCCATGCATTTTGACCCCGAAACTCGCCGAACTGCTGTATGGATAAGTGGGGGAAACCGAGGAACCGTTCTGACTATCAATCACAAAGGCGGATATACACGAGCATTCACTCATCCTAGCAAATGGCAAGCCTATGAACGTAAAGATTAGCTAGAGATAGTAGGAATGGTGGGGTCACTGGGATTTGAACCCAGAACCTACGGGTTTCACCAGGTAGCTCCAGAACATCGTCATCCCGGATGTCCGGTCGGTTCGACTGTCTGGTAGCTTCTTCTGGAGCCCGTTGCCATACCTGGTTAGGCCATGACCCCTGAGACAGTCGGGCGTATGGTTAGTAGTGGGGAATTTAAACCTTTTTCGAGCTAGAAATTTGACCCATTAAAATGTCGTTTAGTACCTGCCTATTCCCAGTTTTGAGAACCTGCCAATCAACAAGGATTAATCGATATCCAATTCTCGTCCACATTGTCCACAGAACCGTTCATTCGGACTGACCGGGCGTTTACAGACTGGACACTCGGTATAAGAATGGAGTGCGCGAGGTTCACCTGGTACATAAGATGTGTATTCGCGTCCCCTAAGATCATGGTAAATCATCGTCGATGTTGCTGTGCCAATCGGTGTAGTGAAGCCAATTATAACAGCACTAACGACAATGTAGGCAACGATTAGGAGCAATGTCATTGATGGAAACCAAAAGCTGGACATCAGGGACCCAAGGACCAGCGAGGTAGGCATTCCGATAGCACCAGTAAGGATCACGACAATGAGAGTGATGGCAAAGGTGCGCCACCAGTTTCCCCGTACAAGTCTCCAGCTTCGACCGAGGCTTCCACCAGCACTCGCGCCTCCAATAATCACACTTGGTGTTACAACAGCTAAATGCACAGTCACATAGAGGGTAACAATGAACATTAGAATCCCTCCAATGGCAATACCCACAAACACACCAAGGAAGCCCCAAACGAAGAGCAAGCCAATTCCAAGAACAAGCATTAGCATACTCATCCCGATTAAAATCCCGGCAAGAATGAGCACGACCAAGATTTGAGCCCCTAATAGTGACCAAAACCGACTTCGTGTCTCACGATAACTCTCATTTAGGGTGGGAGCGAGTTTAGCATGATAATCAGCAGTGTGTCGAGTCACCATTCCACCTAATATTGTCTGAACCACAAAATTGATCACAAACACAATGATTAGAAGAATATCTAGACCAACCACTAAAGGAGAAGGAATAGCAGCAGTTATGAGCCAGAAGGGGATTTGCGCACCTAGGAATTGAGAGATTTGAGCGACAAACCAGTCGGAACCAGAAAGGAAGAACGCTCCATAGGCTGCCGATAAGACTCCAAGTTGAATCAGGGAAAATATGACATAAAATGATTTCAGATTTTTAATCCAGTATCGTAAGGAGAATTCAAGCACCTTACCAAAATCTAAAGGCACATATTCTGTTTCAGATTTTTCAGAAGCAGCAATCATTAGTGTTCCCTCTGAGGATCGAATCCTCGCACTCCTTTATGTAATCATTTCCTAAAAAAGCTCGCATTCACGATTGCTCGCGATGACATCATTTAAATAGAAACATACGGGATTGGGCGTTGGTAGTTAAGGATGTCAGGCGATTGTTTTTGGCCAAATCCATAACCTGTTCTCTTCTAAGCTCTTCCCGAGTTCTACGACCGCCTCAACTTTTAAGAACTTAACTTGTACGGACCTAACAGAACTAACGTTTCAAGGCAAGAAGGGCCAGGATGCCGTTGAACACATTAAGAATGGAGCTGTAATAAATGCCCAGTGATGAAGAATTCGTGGTAACCCCATGGGAAGTTAAAGGCGATGTGGATTACGCTAAACTCGTCAAACAGTTTGGCACAGAACTCATTGACGACAAGCTCCTTGCCCGATTCAGGAAATATACAGGGGAGCTTCACTACCTCCTTACCCGTGGAATTTACTTCAGTCACCGAGATATGAACTTCATTTTCGATGAATACGCGAAAGGCAACCCCTTCTACCTCTATAATGGACGGGGACCCAGTGGCCACACCCACATCGGGCATCTCACGCAGTTCATCTTCACCAAATGGATGCAAGACAACTTCAAGTGCCCCTACTACTTCCAACTCACCGATGATGAGAAATTCCTCTTCAAATCCGAGCTAGACCTCGAAAAAGCTCGCTACTACGCCAAGGAGAATGCCCTTGATTTAATCGCAACAGGCTTTGATCCCAAAAACACACATATCATTATCGATTCGCTCCACGCACGAACCATGTACCCACTTGCCATTCAAGTCGCGAAGCGCATCACCTTTTCAACTGCGAAAGCCATCTTTGGTTTTACTAATTCTAATAACATCGGTTCCATCTTCTTCACAAGTTTCCAAACCGTTCCCGCATTCCTGCACTCTGTTCGAGTGGGACACAATGTCCCCTGTGTTATTCCCCTTGCCATTGATCAGGATGCTCACTTTAGAGCCGCCCGGGATGTGCTCCCCAAACTCGGATACTTGAAACCCGGCATCTTGCATTCCATGTTTCTCCGCGGATTACAGCAGGGTGGCAAAATGTCCGCCTCGGATCCGGATTCCGCTCTCTTTACGGTGGATCCTCCCAAGGTAATTAAGAAGAAACTGCAAAATGCTTTCACAGGAGGTCGAGGAAATGCAGCCGAACAACGGAAACTGGGTGGACAACCTGAGATTTGCTCAATCTTCGCCAATTATCAGTTAGTGTTCATTCCACAACAAGACAAATTAGACGAGCTTGAACAGCGCTGCCGAAGTGGAGATATGCTCTGCGGAGAATGTAAAAACATCTGCGTTGATTTAGCCACGAAATATCTCACCGAACACCAGAAGCGACGTGAAAAAGCCCGAGACAAATTCGAGGAATTTCTTCTCAAAGAAGAAGACATCAGGATTGAGTAGTTGTTCAAGATCATCCGACTTTTATAGATGCAGCAGTATCAACCCACTCATCTCGGGTTGAAATCTGGGAGCTAAGAATCAAGTGAATCGCACTGAGAAGGATTGCAAAGTAGACTAGATACCATAGAATTGCAAGATCAAAAAACACCAGGCTTACGAAGACCATTTCAGCAATCCCAAAGACCATGATTGACAAAGTATATCGTGATTGGTCTTTGGGGAAATCAACTCGGTAAACCACTGGGATGTTTGGGTTTGATGGAGTGGCCTGCCAAGATTGCACACAGCGCCGCGTAAAACGATACTTCATAATTTCAATAATTCTCTTTCTTCCAGTTTCCTCGCTCTTCATTTTTATGGTCATAGGCAATATAATGAGTGGACCTGTTCCCCGCGCTACAGTCTTTGGTTTTACATTTGGAATTATTCTCTGTGGGCTAGTTGGCTTATTGGATGGCTTTGGTGGAGACTATGGCAAAAAATCACCACACCACTATCTCAACAGCCTGAACTGATGATTCCCATTAAACCCGCCTCGCAATAAGGGAAACTATTGAAGTCTAAGCACATGATATGAGGATAGCCATTTTTGTCAATTATATTTCAGATGATGATGAATAACCACGATTATACTTCAAGTTGAATCTTTTCGCCTAAAATACACTTTGACCAACTGAGGTACAACTTCATTAATAAAACGAAATTCACCAAGAGGCGCATTATACATTATTGAGATAAAATTCACAAAGTATTGTTATTCTTGAGACTTAATTAGACGCATTTAAATACATGGATGGGTTGCAAATTTAAAAGCCAATAAAAATTTGTGAAAAGTATGTCTGAACATTGTAATGGGGAAACTGGTGATGACAGAAAAAGGCTCCTACAGCGATTCACAGACCTAGAGTCTAAGTCGGGTGAAAAGCAGATTAGTACGGTTGTAGCTATTGCAAAAGCATTGGCGCATCCACAACGATTGAAGCTTCTTGCCGCGATTGGAACAAAAGAGGTCTGTGTATGTAAGCTTGTGGGTGTGAGTGAATTGAGTCAGCCAGCTATCTCACATCATTTGAATATATTGGCACGTACAGGACTAATACAGCGTCGGAGAAAAGGACGGTTTAACCATTACAAAGCAAATCCTAAACTCGTTAAGCAACTAGTCGTTCAGGTTCAAGAACTATTGAGCTAATAAGGGATTATTCTTTAAAATAAATTAGATTTCTCGGAACGGGAATTTCTGTTCACATTTGGATTCAGTTTAACTGGTAATCGTGGTTATTGGTTCAACCCAGAGTTTCGGTTTAAGTCGTAGAGCGAGTTTGATGAAGGCAACCATTAGAGGAACTTCCCAGAGGACACCAATCACGGTTGCGAAAGCAGCTGTGGAACCGGGTCCGAAAAGGAGAATGGCAGTTGCGATTGCGATCTCAAAGTGGGAGCTACTAGCTATAATAGTGGTTGTGACAGTTTGTTTGTAGGTAAAATTGAGTTTGTAGCAGACGAGGAACACGGAAGTAAACATAATGGCATAATTCAGGAGAAGAACACTGCTAATCCAGAGAACATCAAGAGGTTGGGTTAGGATAACTTGGCCCTGAAAGGAGAAGAGAACGATAAGAGTAATGAGGAGAGCGATGATAGCGATTTTATCCAAGACAGGTTTGAAAATACTGAGGTACCAGTCTTGACCTCTGGTATTGTAAATGTGGCGTTTGACAATAATGCCAGTGAGGAGGGGGAGAATGAGGAAGAACATAGTTCCGAAGAGGAGGGTAATGAATGGTACGGAGACATAGAAACCTATGAAAAAGGAAGCAAGTGGTGCATAAAGAAGAAGAATCAATATAGAATTGATCGAAGTGATGACTAAGCCTAAATTGATATTACCTTTCCCAAATTTATTCCAAAACAATACCATTGCAGTGCAGGGTGAAACTGCAAGAAGGATAACACCAATGGCATACCCAGGATTCGTAGCGAGAATGGTACTTGCCAAGAAAAATCCGAGGAAGGGATTAATAATCCAATTAGCAATGAGAGTGATTAAAAGTGGTTTCGGGTATCTAATGGCGTTCTTGATTTCCCGGTATTCAATGTTGATGAGGGTGGGAAACATCATGAAGAAAAGACAAATGGCGATAGGGATAGAGAATCCCGCGAACTGAAGGCCTGCAAGCGTCAAAGCAAATCCAGGGAAAAGCCAACCTATTAACAATCCAACGGCCATAAATGACAAAATCCAGAGAGTAAGATACTTCTCAAAAAGTCCCATCTCAACGGATTCCTCATCATCAGATTTAACTGGCGGAGATTTACTTTCGCTAGTCATTCTTTTTCCTCAAGTTGTTTTGCTGCATTAATCTATTCAAATATTTAAGTACATAAATGGATTGGATACATTGTTTTGATCAGTTTAAATCTTAGCTCAACACTTGTTTCTCACAATATCTAATTCGTTATTCCGAAACAAGTTGAATAAGGATCGATTCTACAAGTTGTGTTTAGGAAATGAAGGAATGTCAAATAATCGTTTGGTAACGTTTCCCAATCCAGCGATAGATATGAGGATAGTCATAATTGTCAAGATAAACTTGGCTTTGTCTAATGAAAGAGTTATCATAAATCAAAATAGATTGAATACAAAGAACTCGGTTAAGGACTTTATTGAAAATCAGTAGATTGCTTTACCGAAGTGATCGGGGTGAAGGTGTTTTTGTAATACTAAATTGTAGAAGACTTGGCTACAATCAACAACTTCAGGTATGGGAAGACTCGCTACGAAATAAAACAAAAAAGTTACAAAAACAGAGTGTTCTTTATATTGACCAAAACCTCCCGGCTTAGATGGCATTTTTTTCTCGGCAATTATCGTGTTATTGAACTTCTAGACACCCAACAAGAATTGCTCTCAGTTGAGGATCTGTTATCTCATGTTGAGCGAATGACGCTCACACCAGTTTCCCCTTCTACTTTGAAGTGTGCAACCGAACAGGAAACTGAGTCAACGCCTTTAACTTACCTTGTGGAATGTGTCTTAGTATTCTCTGAACTTTAATTATTCTTCCAGAATTTCTTATTGATATTCGTCGTAAAATATTTGCTTGAACGCATTAATGTATTTCAATTCGCCTTTCCAAAATTATTCTGGAGGACCACGTTCAATTATCTTTTGAATTTCTTTCAAAGAACACCGTTCTGACCAGAAAGACTCCAACAACCAATTAACACCAATGTCCATGAAATGATGGATATAAGCGTCTTCCTCTTTGTCGCCAACGGTTAATATGCTTTTTACAACATCAAATGAGTCCAGTGATTTCCTATACTTTCTAATATAACTCAAAATTTCTTGATAATCTTGAGGATATAATGAGGGATCAGATCCAGCTTTCAATGGAAAAATTCCATCATATTTCGCAGCCCGTCGAAATGGTTTTTTGTTTGGCCATTCACCTCCAACCCAGAGCTTTATATTACCGTCTGGTTTGAATTTAACTGGTTCTTTTATTTTGAAGTGTTTTCCATCAAAGGTAAAGGGTTTTCCAGACCACAAACCTTTTAGAATTATTAAAGACTCATCAAGCATCTCTCCTCTAATCTTAGGATCCCCTTCCTCACCTAGAGCCTTTAGTTCTGCTGAACCTCCTAATCCCACACCAAGAATAAATCTTCCACTAGAAAGTCTATCGATTGTAATTGCTTCTCGTGCTATTATCA
>JBHLPI010000165.1:0-3086 GCA_048939595.1 Promethearchaeota archaeon
AAGCGATTCGCCATAGGGAGAAAGGCAATAGTATACTATTGGAGTCTCGTAATTTCAGTTTTGAGCATTATTAATTGGCGCCCTATCAGACAAGTCTAAAAAGGGAAGGGATGATATCATCGAAGTCCAGTCTGAGTGATGTTCACCATGATTATTCCACTTCTGATTTTAGCATTGATGCAGGGATTGCTCGAGTATCTTCCCGTGAGTAGCGAGGGACAAATATTACTTGTTGGAGTGAATGCCTTTCTGTTTGATCCCACCTTCGTCTTGTCCCTTGTTTTCTGGCTCCATTTAGGCACTGCGTTCACGGTCATTGTTTTTTATCATCGCGATATTTTCGGTCCGTTATACTCACGACTGCCACTAAGGGACAAGCCAACCGATGATGCACCACAAAAGTGGTTTGGCCCACTTTTCGTATTTGTAGTCGTGGGAACCATCGGAACACTTGTTGTCGCCGTGCCTCTGTATTTCTTTCTAAAAAGCTGGGTCACGTATCTCATGGGTAGCGTAGTGACGCTCCTTATCGGAATTCTACTCATTATAACCGGAATTGTGTTGTTTTTTCAACATGGTTCAAAAGGAGATCTCAAGTTAGCTAATATTTCGCTTCACGAAGCATTTATGCTTGGAATGCTGCAAGGTATCGCTGTGCTTCCTGGAATTAGTCGCTCAGCAATGACATTAACCTGGCTTCTTGTACGGGGTGTTGACCGAGAGGAAGCACTCCGGCTAAGCTTCTTGTTAAGCGTCCCCGCTACTTTTGGTGTCGTCGCCTTGGATTTCATCATTGAAGGGGCTGTGCTGATTCTACCCCCACCCATTTTGTTGAGTTTGATAATAGTCGCATTCCTCACAGGAATTCTTACTCTGGCTCTGCTTCGCCATTATGCCATCCGAGTGCCTTGGTGGATCTTTTGCCTCGGTTTAGGGATTATCGTTGTAGTACTTACGATTCCAGGGATTTTGTTCGCAATTCCATGAAGTTGAGGCGATAGGCTTTAATAGAGGTGTACCTGACCCACGCTCAGAGGTCCAAGAACGTGACGTTAGAAACATCGGGAAACCGCGCAGAATTCAAAGCAATGGCTATTGCTCAGGATCATGCGGGTGTTGTATTACAGGCCGCCAAGGCCCTGCGAGTGATGATTGAAGATTGGATGGAAGGACGAAAGAAACGCCACCGTGAACACTTCAACAAACTCGCCAAACTAGAAAGGAAAGCCGATAGCATCAAGCGCACCCTCTTGGACGAACTATCCATTTCGGAAACAATGTTGCGACGCAGCGATTATTTCCGCCTTGTTATGCGCACCGACGACATAGCTGATCTCTGCGAAGCATCAGCCTGGGATCTGTCGGGACTAGAAGAATTTCAACCCGATGAAAAGACCCGCGAGTATTTTAGGGCAATGCTCGACGCTCTCTCTGATGCCGTCTACAAAATGCGCCAAGCCATTATGTTCTTAGAACAAAACTCAGACAAAGCCGTTGAATTTGCCATGCAAGTCGATTTAGCTGAACGAGAGGCTGATGCGGCACACCGTAACTTCACCCAATTTTTGTATCGATCCAATCTTGAAGTCACAGTTTTATTGAGGCTAAAGGATTTGGGTCAACATCTTGAGGAAATCGCTGATGCAGCAGAAGATGCCGCTGATGCAGTTAGAATTATTGCAATAGCCCGAGTTTCATAGTACTTCTTTTAAACTCTGTATTCACAGGATAAACAGAGCAGAACACATGTGAGTTGAGATGCAAACCGTAAAACCAATTCCTGCCCAAATAGTAGAAAACAAAGTGGTCGTTTGGAACCCCGAAGATGGATCAAAACTCTATGCAGACGGGTTTTACGGTAAGCCCTTAGGTATTCGAAAACCAAAAACCGCTGAATTCGACAGACCGTCCCAGCTTTCCTTCTTTGAAGCCTTACACCTTTTACGTAAACAAATAATCGCAGTTTATACAGAAGATTCCGCGTCACCAATCAAAGAAAAAGATCTCATCGCTGTTGCTGAACAACAACACAAGGATTTCAGTCGGAAATACCAAGTCTATGAGGATTTACGGAAACGCGGATTTATTGTCCGACCTGGCCTCAAATTTGGTGCTGATTTTGCTGTGTACCGTCGAGGCCCCGGAATAGACCATTCCCTCTTCATCGTCGAAGTGATTGCTAAATCTGATGAAGTCTCCGCCATCGAAGTCGTTAGGGCTGGACGGCTAGCGACATCTGTTCGTAAACGATTTGTATTGGCCACAGCAACTGAATCAGGTAAGGTACGATATTTCGTGTTTTCTTGGATTAAACCTTAACTGAGTTTACACCTCCAATTTCACACCAACGGATTTTTATGAGGTATTGTAGAGTTCACTTACACTGACGTGATCCCTATGTCAAAAGAGGAGAATGCCAACAAAGCGTTAGAAATCTTAGAGGAGGCATGGAAAGTCAAATCCGCCATCCTCATGACTGATGATTACTTGTACATGATGTATCAGGTGGGAGAAGGAAAATGGAAAGAGGCCAGCTTCATCTTTGATGACGCCAGCTTAGAAGTCCGCGACCTCGATACCGAAAAAGCCCTCTTGCTCCTTATCGAAGAGATCACCACCGGGTTGCCCGGATATAAAACATACACCACTGTCCTCGATAACGACGCCCGTGAAACTGTCAAAGAAAAGGTCCAAGCTGCAGCAAAATAATCGAGCCTTTTTTCCCCAAGTAGAATAGCAACATAAATAGGAAAGATCACCGAGCAGCTCCCTTGCCCGGTTATGATCGACTCATCAAGCTCTACTTGACTCCCTTCAAGAACTTCTGTATCGGTGTCACAAGCTGGGTAAACTCAATGGGTATCACATACTTGGTACTCGGACTGGCACCTAAAGCCTGTATCGTAGCCAAGTATTGGATCACCATAGTTTTCTCGTCAATACCTTTTGCAACAGCGAAAACTTTCTGCAGCGCTAAGGCTTCACCCTCAGCCCGTAAAACCGCTGATTCACGGTCACCTTCAGCCCGTAGAATCGTCGACTGCTTGTCACCTTCGGCAATAGCAATAGTAGATTCTCGTTTCCCA
>JBHLPI010000019.1:0-32157 GCA_048939595.1 Promethearchaeota archaeon
GGCATCGGGTTCTCTGGAATTCTTCAACCCAATGGAACCGATGGCTGGTACTCTACCACATTCCAAGTTGAAGCAATCACGGTGGGCACATATACAATTACGCTTCGGGCTCAAATCGCTGCGTACGAAGATGCAACTGCACAAGTTCTGCTTTATGTCGCTCCTCAACCGACCAGTGCTACCCTCATTGATGCATACACAACAGATCAGGCAGGGCTTAGTAACAATAGCATCACCGATTTCGACACCTTACAAGTGCCTATTAATGATCTATTAGTTCTAACCTTCAATTACTCAGGGCTTTGGAACCAACTTATTCCCAATGCAACCGCACAAATCAGTTATCAAGTTGGCTTCCAATCCATTCAATATATCGGCAATGGTCTCTACCGAGTTATCATCAATTCCAGTACAGTACCCATAGGATCCTACTCTGCGGCTGCTGGATTCTCAGGACAAAATTATGAAATATCTATTCTTAGTTTTACAATCGATGTAACTCTCATCCCAACGGAGTTATATCTGCTCAACCCGATTCTCGACACGGACTTTCATGAGCTTAATATTGGAGACCTCTTTCGAATCCGCGTTAATTTTACTGATCTCGCTCACCTTACATACATTTCTGAAGCTACTTTGACTCTTGATATTCCCGGTGTGACTCTTGGCCCCATTCTCATGCAAGAAGTCGAACCAGGTATCTATGAAGCAATTGGGCTCAGTGTTCTCCTCGAAGGAGTCTGGGAACTCAATATCGTAGCCTCAAAGACGGACTACGCACCAGCCACCTTCAGGCTTCAACTTATCGTCCAAGTCCCTGAAGTCTCCCGAAGCCTCATCACCTGGGGACTTATAGCCGCTGTTATTGGCATCATCATTCTCATTGCTTGGGTTGCCTACACCCGTGTATTTGCCATTCCTTGGCTGGTTCGCAAAATGCGAAAAATGTCAACCACTCTTGGTAAAGGAAAGATGACTAAACTTTCCAGCCGGGATCAGCGACGGATATCTAATCGGTCTGACCAAATGGGCGATATAATGCAAGACGCCTATGGCAACGCAAAAATTGCCTTTGTTGCAAGCTCTATTCCCATTGTCGTCACAATTGATGAACGAGAAGCCGAAGAAGTTGATATCTGGAATGAGCTCGATCAGCTCGAAGGTTTAGGTCGCGACCAGAAACTCGAGCTCTTTGAAGAGATGAAACGCATCCCCGCCAAAGACCGCATCTGGTTCCTCGAAGACTTGAAACGTCAAATGGCCGACGGAACTCGCTTTAGGCGCCCATCAGCTCTCCCACCCGAAGGACTTCTCGATAAGACTGCAGAGGAACAAATCATCCAGGCGCGTCTGGATGCGATTCCAGCGCTAAGTGAACTTGAGAAAAAAACCCTCTTCAAGCATATCAGCAGTCTCCCTCCAGAAGACCGGGACGAAGTCTTTGAAACCCTCAAAGAACAATACGACATCAGAGAAGAGGACGAAGAAGAATCATAATCAAATTAATGTGATTCTGCTTCCTCTTCGTAACATTAGACGGCATTTCACGATGTGTACTAATAATTCACAGACAATTATCTTAACCGCGCATTTCAGGAAATGCATTTAAAGCATAATTCGAGGAGTCTAGTGCACACACTGCATTTCCAGCGTGTGGATTTGGGGTAATAGATGGAAACGTAGGTGAGAAACCATGAAATCCCGACATATAACACTTTTCACGCTATTTGTTTTGATAGTGCCTCTACTTATACAACCAATTCTAATTACTCCGGCTATATTGAGCACAAATCACTTGAACGCTTTATCATCCTCAAGTGGTATATCAACCCCGAATAGTGCTAACAGCTCACCTGCTTTTCCAAACGGTCCAGTTCCTCCATCACCAGGATGGAGCGGACTCGGTGACAATCAACCAGTCATCGAATCTGCAGAAGGAATCAATTCCTACCAATATGTAGATTTGATCTCTAATCCAAATGCATCAATTGACTTACCAGAATATTGGCAAGGGAATTATATAGAAATCGCTGTTTTCTATTTACAAGATCAGCAAGAATGGATTTCTGATGGTGGCTTCCCCACAGGTTCAGGAGGGTCTTCTGGATCTTGGGTTTACGATGAGGATGACCGAGCTACTAGTAATATTGCGGGGTCATGGGTTTCAAGTGGCCCCAGTGGCGCAGGGGCCTGTGTTTATGTTGAAATGACCATGGGTGGCGGGAGTGCAACTTTTGCTACGGGCGAATATGGGCGTTGGAGTAGCTCTTTTCAGGTTCCAAGAGGGAGTGTCACTTCTGCTCGGTTGAATTTTGATTTCTTTCCAAACGATGTAATTGAACGTTCTGAATTTGAAACATTCGTTGAGATTGAAGGAACCGATGTGTGGGTTCGCCATATGAAGTATTTCAGAGATAATGGCTTCGACGAGCAATGGAATCATGCGAATATTTCGATTGGAGATCCCTGGAATATCTTTGATTTAATTAACGACCCACAGGTCACAATGCGGTTTGGTATTCGGTTTGCATCAGGCGGTGCCACATACACAGGCTGGTCTGATATTAATCGTATGTATTTCGATAATATGTCTCTGTCAATTCAAGCAGAGACACGCCCAGAATATCACGAACTTCAGCTCCGTGATACACAGGGCATAGTTCATGATGTCAACAATACCAGTCCAACAGCGTGGGGAGTTGGACAAGTCAACTTTTCTACAACAGTCGGTCCTGCTCCTCCCCCACTTTATGCAACTTACGATTTTGAATTCCTTTCAAACATCACCTCTCCTCAATCTGGTTCGCTTGTATGCAATTCAACTGTCCAAGCGACATTGGCAACAGAAACCGATGTTGCGTCATACGATGCAGAGAATGCAGTGCCAATCAACTGGTCGCTAGTGTATGATCCTTATATGGACGTATATAACCAACCTGTTGGTGATGGACCTACTAAGTACACACGGGATTACTTCAATCTAACAATTCCCTTAGATTGGACCATTTCCGCTGTATTAGATGTGAATAGTGTAAATCGGAGTGGTCCAGGAGAATATGAAATTTATCCTTTAGGGGCTCGAAATGTTGTTGTTGTGAATGTTACTCTGATTGATATCTACTATCCTTACACAATAATCGCTACTTCAATGAATTACGTTCTCGACATCGATATCTTCGATGCTAGCTCTCCAGGTACGCCAGATTCTGAGTTTCGAGCAGGAGATACACCTAGGGTTAATGCGACAATTAGTGATGATCCCGATGGTGTTTATTCTGGAAATGCAACGTTGACAATATTGGCACCCGATCTGACCGTATGGTATACTGAAGTCAAAGAAGTGAATGCGGTTAATCAAGGGCAAATCACTTTTGATGGAATTCCTTCGCTTTTAGGAACCGGTCAAGTGGGTGTCTTTGAAGTTACTGTGAGCTGGGATAACAGTACTGTAACTAGTGGTGCCACTGAAGTAGGAGGAAACATCGATGCCTTTACTGTGACACATGCAACAAGTCTATCTCGTTATGGTATGGGAAGTAATGTCCCTGTCTTTCTCGGAGAGGAAGCAATTATTCGTGTGCGCTTTGTTGACACCGATGCTAATCAGGGTGTTTGGTCTGCTGATACTGCTGTTTGGAATATCAGTGAAGTAACATGGACAATCAGTGGTTCTTTTATTGACTATGGTGGCGGTATCTATGTTGGAGAAATTAATACCACAACAGCTCCTGATTATGGCGCATATTCGTGTACTGTCACTCTAAACAAATCATATTATGATCCGCAAATCCAGTTGCCTCTTTTCACTATTGAAATCACTAAACACACCACACTTGACTCACCTCAAGCTCCACGGGTGTCGGTGCCTTTTGGGGAAGATATCTTAATTGAGCTTACTTACAATGACACCAGTTCTATTCCTGCAGTTCCCATTGATAATACGGCTCCTGATATCCAAGTGACTTGTGATTGGGATACTATCTCAGGAGGAACTTATACGGGTCCCACCTATTCTTCAGGAAAGGGGATGTGGGAGTTTACTCTTCACACGACAGGTATTCCAGTAAATAGCTATGATGTCACATTCACTGCAAATGCGACAGGGTATGAGTGGCAGCAAATTAAAATTGAGGTGAATGTTCGTAAACATGCCACCGATCTCGTTGTATATCCGCCTGCAGCCACTCCTTGGAATGAAAATACCAGCATTGAGATTTATTTGACAGATGCGGATTTGAGTATTCCAATTACAGGAAATGTGTCTCAAATAACAATTCAAACTTCGCAGGGTACATTCATTTATGATTCGTCTAATTGGGCGCAATATGTCACAAATGGATCTGCTGGAATTTACTTCATTAATGTTACAACTGATGGCTGGTCCATTGGTGCATACAATGATAACCTTGTAAGTGTCACTATGGGTGCGTGGCACCTCCCGGTTTCCAGGACTGTCGATATTACGGTGCGACAGCTCAATACGATTCTCACTTATGAGCCACCTCAAAACACGCCTTGGGGTAATGATGTTAATATCAACCTCTTTTATACCGTATTTGATGCTGCAAGCCATCATAATGGTGAAGGAATTCTTCCTGCAGTAGATGTAACTGTAGATTCCTTAACGGGTGGTTGGACATTAGATCCATCTGATTATGGGGTGGTTCATCTCGGCTTCGGTCAATATTTACTAACAATTGACGCATCTGCCTTTCCTGCGATTCAATCTTACTCTATACAGGTTTTCATCAGTGAAACTTCCACAGGCCGATACGCCGATGCACAAACACCAGCAATTGGCTTTGCCATTCGAACTACTTTCACCGAGCTTACTTACACACCACCTGATCCGGTGGCTTGGGCATCAAATAGCTCAATCATAGTGTTGTATAGAATTAATGATGATCTCAGCTCTCAAAACGGTGATCCCATCCTCGGAGCTCCGTTTGAAGTCTTGGGAGTGGGATGGACCCTCCCTGGAACGAATTATTGGGTAAAAGAACTTGGTAGTGGTTATTATCAAATTTTAGTTGACACTTCGGCGGTCACTGGACCTGGAGCTTGGAGTGTTAATATTTCAATCAATTGGCCAGCTTCACCGCCAATCTATCAGGAAAGGTATGTAATTCCAACGATGACCGTGACAACTCGGGCAACCATCGTGTCCATTTCTTATGGAACTAATGTAGACTATGGCTCCAATATCACAGTCAATCTTTACTACATTGACGTTGCCACCGACTCAAATGTTGATAACGTAACTGAAGGTCCCTATGTTCGAATCACCGTTTACAATACGACCTCCGGGCTTCTACTATCTGATGCAATCCATTGGATTTTTGGACCTGGACCCCTATTCACAATTGAAATCAACACTAGTGCCTTTGCAAACGTGAACACGTTCCACTCATTTACCATTAATGCTTCATGGGTAGCTGGTAATCCACCATTTTATGACTCAGCTGTAGCCATTGCCACAGTCTATGTAGTTGGAACAAAAACTACTGTGACATACATTCCCCCAGAACCTCAACCAATAGGCGATGACCTGATTTTCATTATATATTATAATGCCACAGATACAGGTCTTCCAATTGACAACTCATCAGGTTATGTAGGTCTTGTTGCTTCATGTGTCAATTATCCTGCTTTAACCTTGATCTATACAGTTCAAGAAATCAACGGCGGACTGGATGGGTATCGTCTAATAATCTCAACCTCAAACTTTCCCAATCTGGGTCAGTATACCTTCCGAGTCAATGTCACTTGGCCAATAAATCAAGAACCCTTCTATGCCTCTCAATCAATCCTAATGGGTGGTTATGTACGTGCAATTCACACTTCCCTTACCTGGGAACTTCCAGGAGCTCTTTATTGGGGAGATAATCTAGTTTTCCTTGTAACCTATTATGATGTAGATCATAGCATTGCACTCTATGATCTAACGAATACTACAATAACCACCTGGATTAGTTGGGCTGGCTGGTCGGTTTTACAAATCTTACCGAATGGCACCTATCAAATTCAAGTACCGACATCCAGTGAAAATGTAGGCTTGGCTAGCTTCACCATACGTTTCTCAAGCAATTTCTATGAAACGCGACAACAACTCGTCCAAATAACAATCAATCCCTTGCCCCAGTTTGTCAGCATTTTATCCACCTCACCTTGGACAACAGAATATGCGGGTGAAGTGGTCGTAACTGTTCAAATTCTTGATATCTATGGGCGGCGAATCAATGATTCAACGGTCACTTATCACTGGGGTGGTTTTCCTTCTGCACCAATGGTCTTTCTGGGTAATGGCATTTACAATGTTTCATTTGCTGCAAACCATGATGTTGGAACATGGATTGTCTCAGTTGAATCTGTGAAGACGAATTGTCAAACAGGGATTGGATCAGTTACTCTTTACATCCTGCCAACAGACACAATTCTCACTCTCCTAACTCCCACAATTATAACCGTGGTTGGATCCAGCTTCGTTATCTCTGCGAATTTCAGTACCGCTGATGGAAATCCGATTATTACAGCCACTCTTCTATATGTGTGGGCAGGTGGTAATGGTTCGCTCACACATGTGGGGCAAGGCATTTACAATGCAACCATTGACAGCCTTGGATTAGAGTTAGGTCAATTCAGTCTCTATGTTACCGCAAGTAGTCCCAATGCGATTGAACGCTTCAATATAGTCAATGTATTTCTGGTAGTCATTCCCACGGATTTGTCTCCAACCGACACAGTCATCGCTGAATATTGGGGTACAAACTTTACAATCAACGTCTATTTCAACGACACTTTCCACAACACGCCTATCACTGGAGCAAACGTGACCTACTTCTGGGGCACCCTGATTGGTCAAATGCAAGAAACTGGTCCTCCCGGCTGGTACACAATCACTCTTCCAACTACCATTTTCGCTGCGGGAGCTACCTATGAAGTAGTGTGCGCCTCTGATGTGCCTACTTACGAGTTTGGCATTTGTGTTGTGACGGTCAACATCCTCGCCCAAATATCCGATTTAGAGCTCAGTGCGGCAGGCATCTACTATGAACCCCTTGATGTGTATACTACGTTAAATCTTACAGGTTGGACTGTTCCTCGAAGTGATATCCTTTTTCTCTACTTCAATTATACCGATAGTAATGGCAATCCAATCACTGGGGCTTTTGGTTCCTATAACTGGTTGTATGGAAGTGGTGTCTTAACCTATAATGCAGGGTTATACTATGCAGCAATTAATATGAATGAAACCTCGCCAGGCTACTACTTCATCGATATCACTTTGAGCAGACAAAACTATCAAACTGCTCAAATTCTGAATCTTCCGGTTACGGTGACGCTTGTAAGAACCGAACTTCGAGGGCTCCCTAATAATCTCTTAGCCATAACGGGTACAGCTTATACCTTTTCATGCACTCTTTGGGATTTAGACCATAATATTCCCATTACTAATGCAATAGTAACTGTAGAAATACCTGGGATTACTCCCCCGCTCGGAGCCGAATTAACCAACTTGGGAAATGGAACTTACGTTCTTGCGGGAATATCGTTCCCAATAGAAACTGCTTATGTCGTTCAATTCACAGCTGAAACCGGATTAGTATATGCTGTTGCTACACATCAAATGAACATCCAAGTTGACTTACATCCTCTCGTTGAGAACACGCTTCGTATTGGCCTATTAGGCGCAATAATCGGTATTATCATTCTTATCGCTTGGCTTGCCTATACGCGTGTCTTCGCCATTCCCTGGCTCGTTCGCAAAATGCGCAAGATGTCCAACACCCTCGGAAAAGGCGGAACAACTCATCTTTCTAACCGCGATATCAACCGTATTGCCACCCGCCCTGAATCCATGGAAACCATCATCGAACCCGCTTACGGCGCCATCGGGCTCCCCACTGGTGCTACTGTTCTCCCCGCCGCTATAACCATCGAAGAACGGGAAGCCGAAGACGAAATCATCTGGACCGAACTCGAAAAACTCGAAGGCCTTGGTCACGACCAGAAACTCGAGCTCTTCGAAGAAATGAAACGCATCCCCGCCAAGGACCGCGTCTGGTTCATCGAAGACCTCAAAGAACAAATGGCTGATGGCACTCGCTTCGGTCGCATCCCGGCAGAACCCACGCCCGTACCCGAAGGCGTCGATCCCTTCATCCACGCTCGACTACAGTCACTTGATGCCCTCGGGGACGAAGAAAAAGCAGCAGTCGTCGAGCAACTCCGCGGACTCTCCAAAGAAGAACAAGAAGAAGTCATCAAAGCGCTTGAGGAAACAACTCGAAAAAGTGATTAATTAGTCTCCTTGGGGGTGCGACTTGTACTCCCTCTTCACATTTTTTTATTACGCAATAGTATTTTGCTTAAAAAGACATTTCAAGAAAAACTGATATAACCTCAAATTAATGTTGATTTAGCGGGGTATTCAGCAATAAATTTGTCAATTCGAGAATAGGGTGTATTACGGTGGATAAAAAAGTAGGTCTTCTAACGGTTTTTTTGTTTATGACTTTGGTTATTTTCTCTCCTCCTAATGAAATGAAGCCTAATAATATTCTGCGGGCTGCAGCACCGCCTAATTCTCCTTATGAGGGTTTGGGAGATTATCTCGATGTAACAGAATTTGCGAAAAATGAAAGTACCCTCTTCTCTAATGGGATTAACGGTACCACTTTTTCGTATCTCAGCAGCTGGTATCCAACGAGTCCAACAACATATTATGGCTATCACTTACAAACATTAGTGTCTAACCTTCGCCGAACAGAAGATCCTGTCCCCAATGGCGATTTTGATCAGTATGATGAACCTGGGAATAATTGGACACTAACAGATTCAACAGGTGGATTGGTTAAATCAATTGATAATGCGACTGGTGGGAATCCTGGTTATTGTCTTGACACCGAACTGAAATATGGAAATGTTCCGAATACTGCTTATGCTTTGATAGATAATGACTTTACCTATATTTCTTCCATTACTCCTGATAGTCTCCGGTTGTATTTTGATATCCGCTTTTCTGAAGATATTTCCAAGGCTGGTTGGTTACATGTCAAAGTTTCAGTCAGATACCAAGCTTCAGAAGTTGGAAGTTGGACGAATACGACTGATCTCTTTAGTCCTACGACTTGGGATTCTCTCAGTTTTCCAACAGCGGCAATCAATGGAACCGTGACAATTCGTATAACGATTGAAAAACAGGGCGGTGGTGGGGCTAATACAAAGGGACATATTTACTTTGATAATTTTCAATACGTCATTGGCACTGATAGTAAACCTAGTGAAGTAGGCTTGTCCCTCAACGGAACTGCAGTTTCTGATACTGTTAGCAATGCAGGAGAAGTTGATATTTATGCGGATCCAAGCTTAAAAGATCAGGCGCAACTAGCAACATGCTGGAATTCGGATAAATACTTTGAATTCACTTCTTTTAATTACGCTGACATTAGCTTTGATTACGAATACTCTATGTATATTAAGAGTAAGAACCTTGGTGGGGCGTCAACCGATTTCTCGACGGTTGCGGATGAAGCACCCTCTTGGAATATAAACTATACAATTCCAAGCGCGCGTCCTCCAGATGGGTATACCGGGTATAGTTTTGGTTTGCACTTACGTTCAACATGGAACCTTGTTGAAGTTCGAAATAATACTGATGATGTTATTCCCACAAGCCAATATACCTATAACACAACCAGTCGGTTCTTCAAATTCAACGAAAATCTAGCCTCGGTTGGGGATGCATTTCGACTTATTGCGTCTAGCTTAAATTATGTCTTAGAAATATATCCACAAAAGAGTAGCAGCGGATTTGGTCCTTGGGCCAACCTATCATCAAGTGATTATTATCTCAAGGGTGACTGGCTCAGAGTTCTTGCCACGTTAAGACCTATCGGGCCTTCAGATAATACTGCAGATGTATCAATATTCTATCCAAACGGAACACTTTGGGCTAATGATTCCTCGCCAACTATTGATTCAACAAAGGACACTATTATTAGCTCAGTCTGGCAAATCAGCCAAATCGATTCAGATAATGCAGGTAGTAAATGGCAGATTTCTGTCTCCTTTGATAATGATACACAATGTGGTATGCATGCACAATACTTCACCGTTGCTATCGAAACATCTGCTGAAAAAATCGATCCCGACCCTGGTATAAGCGTTCTTTGGGGAGAATCTGTCTTTGTAAATGTTACTTGGGCGAATAATGATACAGGAGATTATATCTCCGATGCTTCTGCACGAATTCGATACATTGACCGTAATCTTCAAACCCGATACGAAAATATGACTGCAAATGGTCAAGGCGCATATGAGCTAGACTTTGGCACAAATTTGATGAGCCCTGATCGGTCCGCAGAATTTTATGTCGAACTATTCCATTATGGGTACGAGAACGTTACGGGAACACAACTGCTCTATACCATCAACTTAGTTAATGATTTAAGTTACACGATGATTCGGCCTTCCCAACAAACAGGACCCAATGAATATACAGCAGAAACAACTAGCGGCGAGGGCTATATCAGCCAAGTCAAATTCTACGATTTATATGAACAGGCCTATGTTCGAAATGATACAGGGGCATGGAATGGAAACGTGCGTGTTAACTTTACTCGCTACCATTGGTCCGGATCCGACTGGACTTATATTTCTGTAGGGAGTTTTACTCCTAACGCTTCCGACCCAATTATTTTCGAAAAGGTTGATTCTCAATATTCTGATCCACAAATTAAATACGAGGTCACTATGCGAATTGAAAATGCTGCATGGGATTATCACCAGCAAAACTTTACCATTATTATTCGAATTGTTCAGATCGCGACAGACTTGGATGTTGTGCGAACTACAATTTCGTATCCACCATCCGGTGATGGGTGGACCCAATATAACAACAATACCGATGCTTACGAAGTACGCCTTTATTGGAATGAAGATTTCAATATTACCGTGTTTTATCACTTTGCAGAAAATGACACAGGAATTTCCGGCGTCACGGCGCATCTCATAATTGGAACATCGAAAAGAACGCTAACTGAGCTCTCAAACGGGTATTATAATTACATACTGAATACCACTGATGTGGGGCTCGGAATCACTGACTTGTCAGTGAATGCAAGCTATCCTACATTTGCTTCTCAAACAATCCAGATTAGAATGATTTTAGAAGCGCGGAAAACCGAACTCTTAAAGGACTATCCTGGGTCATTAGTTGATCTTCCATATGATGATGATTTCACGATAACCTTTACCTTCAGCGATGTAGTTTCAGGTAGCCCTTCTCCAATAACAGATGCAGTTGAATCTATTCTCGGATATTCTCAAGGAAACTTTACTGTCTCTAACAATGGGGATGGAACCTATACCATTACGTTCTGGGGGAACATTACTGAAACCACTTACTATGTGACTGTCTTGTTTAGTCACACAAATTACACAACGCAATCCAAGTATTTTGAAATCACGGTACGTCCAATACAAACCACTGGATTTGGCCTTGCTGACTCTGTTTCAATTCCTTGGGGCCACAATGTAACCATCACGTTATCCTACAATGACACCGACCATAGCGCTATTCCCATTTATGGGGCAGACTTGACTTACGTGTCAACCAATGGGTTCTTTAACTCCTCAACCGACATCGCTGGTATCGATTACTGGCTGGTCTCCAATCCTGATGGATCCTATACTCTGATTCTTAATACAACACGCATCGGAACAGGCATGCAGCCATTTACGCTCATCATTTCGATAGCTAAAGATCATTACGATACTGCTGAGGTGTATGTATCCTTCCAAGTCCGAGACAATCTCACTGTATTACAACGGCAATCACTTAATCCAGGAACGACTGTTCCTTGGGGTGATAATCTCGTCATCATTTTTACATTTTCTAATCTAGATGATGGTGGTTCTCCCGTTCCCGGTGCTCTCATTGACTGTGATTGGGACGAGTTTTACTGGAGCTGTTCCTACAACAACACCTTACAGGCCTATGTGCTAATTATCCAAACAACAAGCCGATTAGAAGGAAGTTACACAGTTACGATAAATGCCCAAAAGGCTCATTACCAAGCCTTTTCAATAATTGAAAATTTTGTCATACGAAAAATCCAGACAACACTTGAAGCGGATCCTGACTATATTCCCAATTGGCCATTAAGCTTCAATCTCACAATCCGCCTAAACTACTATGATATAGACCATGGCGGACAAGTACCTTTTGCTGATGTTGCCACGGACTGGAATACCAGTTATTACACAATTGTCTACTTTGGAAATGGAACCTATAATTTAGTATTGAACACAACCTGCTGTAATGTTGGAACCCATGCTGTCAACATTACTCTCTGGCGAGACCATTATGCACAACGAACCATAATTGTCTCCCTAACCTTGGTTCCTATTCCACTATTTGTCGAGGTTATATCCTCCTCACCTATTACAACTGAATACAATTCGACCGAGTTAGTCGTAGTATCTGTCCGTGTCTTGGATCTTTATGGACGGCTAATCAATGACTCCACAACATCCTATCATTGGCAAGGGGGAAGTGGATACATGGCTTTTATCGGTGCTGGAGTATACAACGTCTCTTTTGGAGCTGCGGCTGACACTGGTGCCTATGTAGTTACTATTCAAGCAAATAAAACTGGGTATCAACTCGGTACAGGGTTCATAATGCTTAACATATTACCAACAGACACGATTCTTAATCCATTGACTTCAAGTGCTCAAATTGTGGTCGGTGAAAGTTTCGAGATATCGGTTCTATTCACAACAATTTATGGAACGGGTATTGCTGATGCTAATGTGACTTTTCTTTGGGCGTTTAATCGAACCGGGTCTCTAGGATATGTTGGTGGCAACATTTTTAATGGCACATTAAGTAGCTCTGGGCTCACAGCAGGACAATATATCGTCTATGTCACCGCAGGTGGCCAGAATGTCATCGAACGAACAACAACTATCAGTATATCATTAATCCTCATTCCGTGTGAACTTCAAGCCTTTCCATCCATTCAAGAAGTGTATTATGGAGCAAATTTCACACTCCACGTATACCTCAATGACACCCATCATAATTCCGCCATTGGTGGGGCAAACATCACCTATCTCTGGGGCACGCTAACGGGATATCTACGGCCAAATGGAACGCT
Organism: Promethearchaeota archaeon; assembly: GCA_048939595.1. Lineage (GTDB taxonomy): Archaea > Asgardarchaeota > Hermodarchaeia > Hermodarchaeales > Hermodarchaeaceae > Hermodarchaeum. The sequence continues at coordinate 13,167 of JBHLPI010000019.1, forward strand.
TGGCTGGTACAACACATCACTCTCCTCCACAATTTATCCGATTGGAAACTGGCAAGTCACACTTACAGTTGATTACGAAGGATATGCTTTTGCCATAACCTCTGTTGAAGTGTTTATTCGTTCCCAACCAACGACCCTAGACCTAGTATTAATTCAAACCTATTTCGCACCACAAAATATTGTGACGAATCTGACAGGCATTTCTTGGACTGTTCCTCGGGGTGAAATCCTTACATTATACTTCAGCTTTACAGATGCAACCAACACAACAATAATTGGTGCGACCGGCGCTTACAGTTGGGATTATGGCATAGGCATCCTTACATATGAAAATGGCCTTTACATTGCTACTCTGAATCTAACGCAAGCTGCACCCGGCTCCTATTCTCTTCAAGTTGCATTGACATTACAAAACTACGCAAGTGGACAAAGTCCTCGCTATGACTTGTTCGTTATCCGTGTTCCCACCGAAATTCAAGTTATCACAGATCCCGGAACAGTAGATACTGGTACATCATGGAATCTAGTAGTCTACTACAACGATACTTTCCATAATCTACCTGTAGCCAGCGGAAATCTCACAGTGACCATTCCCGAACTGGGTATTGATAGGCAATACATGATTGACAACGGAAATGGATATTATTCATTCACTGTTCCTCCTCTTTTCTTTGCAGACACACTTCATATCGAAATTAACGCCCTTGGAAGCTTACAATATAGTTCTTCAACAGAAAGCATCGTCGTTGTAGTCACATTAAGTCAAATGGTTCAAACCTCAATTCAAATTGGCCTCATTGCTGCAGTAATCGGGATAATCACGATTATTTTGTGGCTCGCCTACACACGGGTTCTTGCCATCCCTTGGTTAGTCAGAAAGATGCGAAAAATGAGCCGCACTATCGACAAAGGCAAAACGCCTAAACTCTCGAAAGGTGATGTAGGCCGTATTGGCTCTCGACCTGAATTGATGACTCACATTGTCGAACCCGCATACGAGACCATAGAAATTCCAATCCCTGCCACGGGTCTTCCTGCTATCATTGATTATGAGGAACGATATGCTGAAGACGAGGCCATCTGGGCTGAATTAAAGAAATTACCCCGCCTCGAACATGAACAGAAACTCGAATTATTCCAAGAAATGAAACGTATTCCAGCCACAGAACGAGTATGGTTCATCGAAGACCTGAAACAACAAATGGCTGATGGCACAAGATTTGCCCGCCAAGCCAAAGAACCCACCTTGTCTCCCGAACTCGAAAAGGAAATACAAGACCAGTTGAAACAATTCCCTCAATTGAGCTCTAATGAAAAAGAACGTATCACCCAACAACTTCGCCACGTTCCTCAAGAGGAATGGGGCGAAATCTTTAGCACCCTAGCGATCGCTGAGAAGCCCCAAGTTATATCGGATGATGAAATTCTCCGACCAGATGAATTACCAGCAATAACCGAGGAAGAACGCCACAAATTACTTGAAGAATTGAAGAATTTAACCGAGGAAGAACGCCAAAAAGTTTTACAGACATTCCGCGAGAAAAGAACCAAAGAAGCTGCTGATGGAAAAGCTGTCAAAGGCAAAAAAGAGTCTGAAATTGACGAATCAGACGCCAAAGAATAATTGATGTCAACTTTTTATCCAAAAGATTTGGAGAAATAAGTGTTATCCAACCACAGATCCAAATCACATTGAAAAACCATTTTCATTATTCATACGTCGCTTTTTAAATTTGAAGCACAACAATCATTCTTCCTCTAAGCAGGTACATGCTTCAAATCACTACTCAAAACAAGTTTTCAAGGCAACTATTCATATCATAGGCCAAGAACTTCCTTACAGTTTAAAGAAGAATCCTTCTGAACTGCTTAACTAATGATTTCTCAAACACAGTTGTCTAGATGGCTGGTTCAGAAAATACTCATAAAGTTCCACGCAGAATATACATTTGCCGGTAACTAGCTCTGCTATCAGCCGGTTTGGGATATCTTCACCGAGGTGGGCGCATGAGTCGGTTCAAGTTAGGACTGGTTACTATCGTAGTATTTTTCGCAGTCATAATTTTTTCACCATCAGGATTAACTCCAAACCCAATTGTGGCTGCAACACCAAACTCCCCTTATGCGGGGGTTGGCGGCTTGCTCGATGTATACGAGTATGCCAAAAACGACAGCAGCACCACCATTCGGAACGGCATCAATGATACCACATTCACCTATCTTGGTAGTTGGTTTCCACAAACCCCTACTGTTTATCGAGGCTATCAGCTTCATGCGGAAATTACTAACCTTTTTGAAATCCGTAATCCGGTTCCTAATGGTGAATTCAACCAAACTGAACCTGGAACGACCTGGGTCGAATCACTTAATTCACGTGGAATCGTTGAAGACTGGGGTACAACTCCTAGCGCGGGCAATCCTGCCCCGTGTCTAGATATTAATCTTGATGATAGATGGGAAGATAAGGCTGCTGAAGCCCGCTTTGATAATACGTTCACCTATACTTCAGATAAACAGCCATATAACTCGACCCTTGAATTTGACATCAACTACTCTTCTATGATGACCAGGAAAAAAGAGTTACAAATTCGAGTAGCGCTGATTTATCATACTACTGAAATTGGAGGGTGGTCAGAAACAACCGACATCTATTCTCCAACAAGTTGGGACCATCTGAGTTTTAGTACGGCTCCCATCAATGGATCAGCCACGCTCAGGATCTTCATTATCTATTCCGGAGGAAAACCAAATTGGCTTACTGGTCATGTCTATTTTGACAACTTCCGATATCGGATTCTAACCCAGCGAAGTCCCACTGAAGTAGCTCTAACATTGAATAATACGGCCTTCGTTAATACAGGCAATAACAATGGCGAAGTCGATTTATACGCTGACCCAGCAAATAAAGCTGAAGCTAACCTTACAAACTGCTGGTCAGCAACACAAGTCTTTCAATTCAACTCTCCATACAACCTAAAATTCTATTATCATTACTCAATGTTTGTAAAAAGCGAGAAGGTTGATGCTGCTTTAACTCACTTCACTGCACCAGTCGATGCGAATCCTACATGGGAAATTAGTTACACCACACCCAGTTCTCTTCCGCCTTCTTTTCATTCAGGCTATACTTTTGGATTATTTTTGCAAACTGGTTGGGCTCTGAGTTCTGTTGAGAATGACACGGGAGATGTTATCTCTGATTATCAGTTTAATGCTTCAAGTCGCTTCATTATAATCGATGAGGGTGTTCCCGGACCGGATGAGGATTTCTTGATTTTTGCCTCCAGCATGAACTACGTTGAGAGCATATCTCCTCAAATTAGTGCCACAGGTACTGGGGGGTGGGCTACTCAATCAATTGACGATTATTATGTGAAAGGTGATTATCTTCGTGTTGTGGCTGAACTACAGGCTTGGAATCCTGTCGATAATGATGGGGAAGTCTCCATTTTCTTTCCAAACGACACATTATGGCAAACTGATACCAATCCCACAATATACTCTAATGGGACTTTGATTAGTCAAGTGTGGCTGATTCCGACAATAGATGCATCTGCAGCAGGAAGTGACTGGCTTGTCACTGTATCCTATAACTCATCGAGTCAATGTGGAATGCGTGAAAGGTCCATTGCAATTGTTATCGAGACAACTGCAACCAAAGTAACTCCATCTGATGGGAAACGGGTTATATCTGGCTCCACTGTAACAGTTGAGGTTCAATGGCAGAATCTCGACACGAGTGATTACATCATAGATGCAATAGCCCGAATTCAATACTACGACCGGAATATGCAACTACAAACTGTAGGTATGACAGGGGACGGCATGGGCGGCTACTCTACTGAACTTTCTACTAATCTTATACAGCCAAGCTTGACGGCAACATTCTCTGTTGAATTATTTAGATACGGATATGTTAATGCCAGTTCTGATGAAGGCTCCCAAGTCGATTTCACAATTAATCTTGTTAATGATATCAGATATGACATGGTCAAACCAACACAACAGACAGGTACTGATGAATTCACAGCTGAAACCTCTAAATCACAAGGTTATACGAGTTTGGTTAAATTCTATGATCGCTTCCAATCGGCGTATGTTCTCAATGAGACCTCATTATGGCCAACAGTATTGGTTCAATACGTATATTACGAAGACACTGGCTCAGGCTTTGGAAGCCCTCTAGCCTCAGGGAGTTTCAGCCAAAACGTTACAACTCGCCTCTTTTACAAAGAAGATGCTGTCTTCGGCGATGTTCAGCGAGTCAAATATGAGGTAACCATGCAAATAATTGGTGCCTCCTGGGAATTTGAACAACAAAATTTCACCATCATTATCAACGTTGTATCTTGGGCTACTGATCTTGATGCGGTTCGAACATCAATCACCTACCCACCCACAGGAACAGGTGATGGTTGGACTGAATACAACAATGTGACCGATAGTTATCAGGCCCATGTATATTGGGATGAAACTTTCAATATCAACGTCTATTATGAGAACATCAGCGCCTTGCCCCCTCATGGTATTGCGTCTGCCACTGTTAATATTCTCATAGATATCTCAACCTATCCCATGACTGACCTTGGAAGTGGTTATTATTCATACACGTTTGATACGAACTCATTTTCTGTTGACGTAGTCGACCTTTACGTGACTGCCACTTATACGGATCATGCAGCCCAAACGATTCGAATTCAAGTCTATATTGATGCCCGAGTTACCCAACTTACTAGCTCATACTCTCCTACTACTGCCCAATTTCCTTATGGTGGTGACTTCTCAGTGACCTTCACCTTTACCGACGTAGTCTCTATATCAGATCCGATTGATTGGGCCACTCCAACCATATCTGGTTATGTAATTGGGAAATATTCGATTATGAACAATGGGGGCGGTACATACACTGTCACTTTCCAAGGAGATGTCACTGAAACTACCTACTATGTCACCATCCTATTTAATGAGAGTAATTATGTATCCAAATCAAAGTATTATGAACTCACGGTACGTCCAATCCATACAGCTACTTGGGCTTCAACAGATAATCCCTCCGTCCCCTGGGGAACAGCCGTTGTCATCACCCTCAAGTACAACGACTCAGATAACGGGTACATTGGCATCTCTGGTGCTTTAATCACATTTTCGTGGATGGACAGTATATCAGGAGTTGATTTTTGGCTCACTGATAACGGCGATGGTACATATACAATCATTCTTAATACTTCCAAAGTAGCTGCTGGTACCCAAGGATACACTATATCCTTCACACTATCGAAAACACATTATGATTCAGACCAAATTGACGCCACATTTCAAGTCCGTGACATCCAAACTACCCTCTTTATCGTTGACACAAAGGTGATGGGGCAGACAACTACCTCAATCCCTTGGGGAGAAACCCTCACTCTCATCCTCCACTATAACGATACGGAGAATGAACTCCACATTCCTAGCGCGAGCATCTCATGTAACTGGGACTCCCATTATTGGAATGCTTACTATAATGCAACTGACCATGCTTACTATCTAACCATTTATACAGACAACGCCATCGAAGGTAGTTACACCATCCAAATTTATGCTGCAAAAAGCCATTACATCAATGGATTCAACATCCAAAGCTTTGTAATTCGGAAAATCCAAACTACCCTCACAGCCCTTCCATCCTATATCGCCTCTTCGCCCTGGGGAGATAACCTCACTATCCGGCTCACCTATCAAGATTTAGATCATGGAGGCATCTACATTCCTTATGCCACAACCATAACTGACTGGGATGTCGGATACTTCACCTTCTATGATTTCGGTAATGGAACCTACCTGCTCCTCCTTAACACAACCAATCGGGTAATAGGTCAACATGCCGTGCAAATAACTCTAAGTGAGTCCCTTCTAAGTCCCCACTTTGCGGAAAGAACCATTACTATTCTCCTCACTCTCGACCCGATCCCCATTATCATCCATATCATCAGCCCACCAGGCGGCCAGAACATCACTTGGTATAACGATATGCAAATCTTAACAGTCAACGTTACTGATCATTTAGGGCACCCCATAAATACTGGAATAACAGTGTACGAATGGGCTAGTCGACCCAATGTCACAATGACCTTCCTCGGGAACGGGATATGGACCGCTACTTTTCTTGCAGATGCTGAACCTGGGAGTTGGATTGTCACCATCGTCGCCAATAATCCACCGAACTATCGAATCGGGTCAGCTTCTATTGCTTTAATAATTCAAGAAACTACCACCCAGCTTGATCCACTAACGCTGCTCCCCATAAGCCCAATCGCGAATACAAGCTTTACATTCCTTGTTAACTTCACCACCACAAATGGTCAACCCATTGAAGGCGCTACAGTCACGTACAGCTTTGGTCCTCATAATGGTGTTTTCATCGATGAAACTCAGGGAGTCTACAACGCCACTATCAGCTCGGCGGGTATGGGCGCAGGACAATTCACTCTCTACATCAGCGCCAGCAAAGCCACAATGCAAACTCAATGGATTCAAGTCACCGTGTTCCTAACCTTAATTCCATGCAATCTAGACCCTGAGGTCCCTGTGCTCAACGTCGATTGGGGCGAAAATTTCACGGTGAATGCATACTTCTACAACATCTCTGGTTCGCCTATCTCCGGAGCCAATATCATCTTTAATTGGTTTAACCAATCCGGTTCACTTATCCCTAATGGAACAATAGGCTGGTATACCATCACACTTTCAAGCACTCTATCCACTGCTGACTCTTTCTACACCCTTACTTTAACCGTAAATCACCCTAGCCATGAATATCGTATTGCCATCGTAACGGTAAATATTCTTCGTCAGGACACAGACCTTGTTCTAATCCAAGCTGAAGCCCACTACCAAACAATCATTCGAATCCTAAACACAACACCTTGGGAACTCCCGTGGGGGGATACTCTGGTGTTATACTTCAGCTACACTGATAGGAATGGATTGAGTATTTCCAACGCAACGGGTGTCTATAATTGGGGCTTTGGTTCAGGCACACTCGAATATATCGGTGGTCTTTACGTTGCTTCAATTGACCTAGCAGGTATAACTCCCGCCTCTTATGAACTAATGGTCACTATAAGTAAACAAAATTATGAGCCCAGACGTTCCTCCAGCTTCGAGTTAGTCGTCAGCAAATTCCAAACTGAAATAACAATTTTAGAAGGGGCAACTAGCGTGATGGCAGGTGCACCTTTCCACTTAGTCTTGTATATTTCGGATAGCTTCCACCAATTGCCGGTTACCCATGCAAATGTTTCCATCTCATGTGAATCACTTTTTATCCCCAACTTGCCTTTCGAGAATCATAATAATGGAAATTACTCAATCTACCTCACTATCTCACAGCCTGGAACTCATGAGTTTATCGTTCATGTTGAAGTCGATGATCGATTTGACATCAATAATGAACCTATCACCTTCCTCGCCGAGACTAATCCAGTCGTACAGAACTTCATTAATATCGGGGCAATCATTGCGGTGTTAGGTATCATAATCTTAACGACATGGCTTGCATACGTACGGGTTTTCTCGATTCCTTGGATGGTACGGAAGATGCGGAAAATGGCTCAAACCATTAGTAGAGGACACACTCCAACACTCTCTAAAAGTGAAATTGGTCGCATCACTAATCGACCAGATCTCATGCAAGATATCGCTGAACCTGCATATCGAACCGTGGGATTAACAGCCGGTTCAGTGGTCATTCCTGCTGAAATCGATTGGCGTGAACGCGAAGCTGAAGAGGAAGCCATCTGGTCGCAACTCAAAGGACTACCATTCATCGAATATGAACAAAAACTGGAACTCTTCCAACAGATGAAGCAAATTGCCCCCTCTGAACGTGTCTGGTTCATCGAAGATCTGAAGAAGCAAATGGGTGATGGCACCCGCTTCGCTCGAAAACTCAAGGAACCCGAAATTGCTGAAGACCTAGAAACGCTCCTCCATGCGCGACTTGCCCTATTTCCGGCCCTCAGCGACACAGAGAAAACCCGAATCGCGGCACAGCTCCGAAAAATACCTAAGGAAGACTGGAATGAAATCTTTGACACCTTGGCAATATCCCAAGCTCCTCAAACAGTAGAAGTACCTGAACCACTTCGTCCAGATGAGCTTCCATCACTCACCAAGGAAGAACGAGAAAAGCTGATGGACGAAATCAAGGATTTGACAGAGGAAGAACGCCAAAAAGTTCTTAGAACTATCCGTGACAAACGGGATGCGGATGCTCCAAAAGGAAAACGTATCAAAGGTAAGACAGACTTCGTCATCGATGACAAAGAGAAGAAGAAACAGACTTAACGCACTATTCTTAGCCATTTCGTTGAATCTTTCAGCGAATAACCGGTAATACTATTAGGTGGAGGTTCCTGCGTATGGTGTCCACGACATCTTAATCTATGGTGGCATAGTCATGACGAAACCTGATAACAGCGAAGTGATGTTGAATCTCTTTAAGGAACGTCACGCGATCCGCGATTTCAACACCAACCAACCGGTTAGTGATGAACTGCTTTACAAAATCATCGAAGCAGGTGGTTATGCACCTAGCGCTGAAAACCAACAACCTTGGCGGGTGATAATCGTGCGTGATCGCGAAAAACAACGTCGCATCGGCGAATTAGCAGTTCTCCGGACCATTGAACTGTTTGGTCGTATCACACCTCGTCAAGAAATTGAACGACGTCTAGAGTATGTTGAAGCCTTACCCAGTCGGGAGCGGACTATTGATTGGCTCATCACAGGAAGACGATTCGAATACATCAAAGGAGAACCAGAAACAGATGGTGCTCCCATTCTGTTGGTGTTAGTCGTTGAGTCAACTCATGTGGGTAACTCTCAGCCCACCTTACGCGGAACCGGGGGCGTCTATGGATGGAGCAGCCTACGCCACTCGGTCATTGCAGGAAGTATGTTCCTGCAAAACTGCTGGCTCGCAGCTACCGCACTTGGTCTCGGAGCATGTGTGTCAAGTGTTCAACTTGACCACTACGATGATGTCCGGGAGATATCAGAATTGCTTGATATTCCCCAACCCCATTGGACACCTATCATGTGTTTAGCTATTGGGTACCCGAAATTTCCGCGAACCCGTGGTCCACCCCGTCAAACGCCTGAAGAAATCACCTACGTTGACAACTGGGGTCAAAACTGGGAACCCAACAGGAAATCAGGAAAATAAGCGAGGAGAAACAAGCGATGGATCAGTTCAAAGCGTTACAGGAATTCATTGTTGCTTGGATGGATGAACTCTGGTGGAGCATGCGCGATCGAGTCGGGGCGCTCTCTATGATTGAAAGTCTCCAAAACGCTTGGCATGCAGCTGGAAAGAAAGTCGGAGAACTCGGAAAAGCAGAAGGTCTCGATATTGTCAAAACCACAGAAACCGCCCATTCTATGTTCGGGAGAACCGTGACAGTAAATAATGATACTATCTTGGTTACCGCCTGCCCGATTTGGGATCGGATTTTAGCTGGTCAATTAGAATATGCCCTGCGCTGTGAGGACTTTATCTGTGCCCCATATTTAATCGGTATTAAGGAAGCGTTGGGAGCCAAGGACGCAACGGTCGAAACGAATCTACGGTTAGCCCATGTTGCGAGAGTGAAGATAGAATACAAGCTCAAGAAATTAAAAACCAGTGGCTCTATTGATTCTAGGGTTAGAGCTCAAATTACAGCCTTTGAGAAAGAACTCAAAAACCTGCCTGCAACACCTGCATGTGTTTTCAAGGTGAAATAACGGCTTATAGGGCGCCTGTCTATTTCTTGTTTTGGAGAATGGGTTCTGCTATTGCCAGAAGCTCCTCTTCACTGAGATCCGCTTTCAAGTGGCTAAACTCCATTTTACACTCATCAAAGCGCTTCAGAATATCTTTCTTATCCTGTTTAGCATGATGCTCTTTGACCGCCTGAGCAATCGCTTGGATTTGAGCTTTTGACGCTTTGAGCTTATTTTTCTTCAAAACATATTCAATAAGATGCCGACCTGCAAATTTTCCAAGGTAGAAACTTCGTTCCCTTCCAACCATTTCAGGAGGAATCGGTTCATAAGATAATGAGTGGGCTAGCGTGGCATGGACATGGATGCCTGAGCCATGATTAAAGGCGTTCTGACCCACAATTGCTTGCCTTCTGCTACTATCTCCTCACTCAGCTTCCCTTTCCTCATCCTGTATCTTTTTTGAACCACGAGAAATTCCTAAAGATATTCCCTTTCAAATTGCGAATGGTTCTTAAGTAAAACCTGCCAAAGGCGAGTTACTACCCTAATGTGCTACCTACTAATCGGTGTCACTGATGGCTACAAAGAGCGCCCCACAGCGAATCGGACCACTTTTAGCTCCCTCCTCCATTGTTCTAATTGGCGCTAGTGATAACCCTCTCTCCTTTGGTTTCCAGGTGGCTCGCTCCCTTATCCGCGATTTTAAAGGGGCGGTCCATTATGTTAACCCGACTGAAGCCCGGGTTCTTGGATATCCAACCTTTGCGACCATCAATGAGGTTCCGGAGGGACCCCATCTTTGGATCATCGCTTCACCTACAAGAGATTTTGCAGAAACGATTCGAGTCATTGGGACACGCCAACCTACGGGAATCCTTTTACTCTTTGAACTCTCATCCCCCGATTTCGATGCAGCTCGAAAAGCCATTGCAAAGTTATCAACACCAGTAATTGGTCCCCGCAGTGCAGGCTTCTATAGGTCCTCAACAAATATCGACATGATACCACTGCCAAGCGAAGTCCTCCCACGCCCCCGTGATGGAGCAACAGGCGTGATTACGGACAACCGCGATGTGGCATATGGCTTACTCGAACAAGTCACCAAATATCGATGTGGAGTATCGCTTTTCATTGATCTTGGCGAAACGTTTGGAACCACTGAAACAGACATACTCACTTTCCTTACCCAGGATACCGCAACTCGCGTGATTCTCCTAGGGGCAGGACAGATTACGAATCTAACTAAATTCCAAACAGCAGTACGAAAAGCCCACCGTGCCAAGAAACCAATCATTATTTCCTTATGGCCCCGATATATCACAAGCCAACTTGGGTTACACCGACGAACCGGGAAAACTGTCCAACCTCTAACCGCGGCGCTAGCAAAAAAGCACAAACTCATGGTTACTTCATCCTGGGGACGTGCTGTCGATTTAGCCCTCCTCTGTCAACACCAGCCTCTCCCTGAAGGGAAAGGTGTTGTCGCAATCTCGAACTTTGGGGCATATTGTGTATATGCCGCAAGTGCTCTTCATGAGTCATCAATGGAGCTTGTAAAGCTGCTCCCTGACACGATTGCTGCTCTCAAAGAAAATCTCCCACCTTATTGCCGCAACGATAATCCCATCGGATTATATACGAATGCTGATGAAGAACGGCTCGATATCACTCTTCGCATTGTACTCTCCGATCCCAATGTCCATAGCGTCCTCCTCAGTCTTTTACCTGATTCACCTAACATCGATCCTGATTACCTCTATGTTATGCTTCAACAGCGGTTGAAAACGCTGAAATTACCAAAAACAATCATCGGAGTCATCCCTGCCACCGAACGAGATAACCTCCTTATCGACAGCCTTGAACGGCTTAACATTCCTGTGTATTCCAATTCTCACCGAGCAGTAACCACATTAGAAAACGCGTATCAGCTTAACACCTTACTCAAACACAATACTTAGGAGTCGATAATAATTTACAAAGCATATGTACTCATCAAAGTCGCCCCCCAACAAGAAGACACAATCCTACGCGAAATAAGTAAAATCCCCGCCATCTCCGAAGCGCACAAGCTATTCGGCCTTTATGATGTGATTGTTGAAATCGAACGAAAAGGCATGCGCGATATCATGGAAACAATTGGAAAAATTCGCACCATCAAAGGCGTCCTCGATACAATAACTAACCTTGTAGCTGATTTCGAAATGGACGTCCACGGCGCGCCTCTCTAAACAAGAAAATGGCAGAATCACCGAGAACATCTGGAGGGCTGTCATGAAATCTGACTTGGAACCGTTCTTCAATCCTCAAACCGTAGCCGTCGTCGGAGCATCAGCACGCAAAGCCAGCGTGGGTGGAGTGATTTTTCGAAACTTCCTCAAACCCGCCTTCAAAGGCACAGTATATCCTATCAACCCCCGTGCCACCGATGTACTCGGAATCCCAAGTTATGAACAAGTTTCCAACGTACCAAAACCAGTCGATCTTACCGTCATTGCCGTTCACGCAGGAATTGTCCCAAATATTATGCAAGACTGTGAACAAAAAGGTGTTAAAGCAGTCATCATCATCAGTGGCGGATTCAAAGAAATAGGCCCAGAAGGAGCTTATCTCGAACAGCAAGTTGTTGAAATCGCCAAACGAAGCGGCATGCGGGTAATTGGACCCAACTGTGTAGGTATTTATGACACAAATACTGGCGTCGACACCACCTTTCTCCCTGCTTCTCGGATGGGACGCCCAAAAAAAGGTTACATCAGCTTTATCAGCCAAAGTGGCGCTTTTGCTGCTGCCGTTTTAGATATGACTGCTCTATCTGGCCTTGGAGTCAGCCGCGTTGTCAGTTTTGGTAACAAAGCTGATGTCAATGAAATTGATCTCATCACTTATCTCGGCGACGATCCCGAAACACGGGTCATCGTCGAATATCTAGAAGGGCTCTCACCAAGTACCGGTGGATCATACATCCAAACTGCGCAAAGGGTCACCAAACAAAAACCCATCATCGTCGTCAAATCAGGTCGATCAAAACGCGGTTCTGCCGCTGCAGCCAGTCACACCGGGGCACTTGCTGGCGACGCGCGGCTTTACGACTTTGCCTTTCATCAGGCAGGTATTTTATCTGCACTTGATTTTGAAGATGGCTTTGAAATGGCTAAAACTCTCGCCTCCCAACCTCCCGCTGAGGGGAACCGCATCCTCATTGTAACCGATGCAGGTGGTGCAGGTGTAATGACAGTCGATGCCTGTGAAGCCTTAGGTCTAACTGTTCCAGAGCCACCAGAAAAACTCAAACGTATTCTCCGCGGTGCCTTTCCTGGATATTGTAGTGTTCACAATCCCATTGATCTAACTGGAGACACAAATGCTGAACGCTACCAAACGGCGTTTGACACACTCCTTGGCACTCCCCATTATGACGCCGCAATTGCCATTGTGATGATGCAGGTTCCCTTATTGAATCTGGATATCGTTGACCGATTAGTTGCAGTGGTCAGAAAATACAACAAACCCCTCGTCGCCCTTACCGCTGGAGGGCGGTTCACAATGAAAGGTGCCCAACTCCTTGAAGAAGCCGGAATTCCTACGCTCTCCACCCCCGCCAGAGCCGCAAAAGCTCTTTGGGCTCTAGTAGAATATGGGCAGCATTTGAAAAGGGGGCATTCTCACCGAAAATCCAAGTAACTCCGTTCTTTTGCCACACAAGCTTGGACAACGGTACAGTTTATAATTCCATGAGATTACCGTTGCTTCATTCAGCGTTCCTCAATTTTGTGAGGTGTACTATTGTGGTCAAGATAAGCATTGTAGGCGCCGGACAGACTAAATTCGGACGCCATGACGATTATAGTTTACGCGAGCTCTTCGCCCTCGCAGCCCATGAAGCCATTGAAGACGCCGGCATCGCCCCCAAAGATGTTGAAGCCGCGTTCATCGGTAACCTTTCTGCTGACCAATTCAACCGACAAACCCACATTGCGCCAATGATGGTGGATGCAGCCGGGATGAAAGGTATCCCTGCAACCAAATGTGAAGCTGCCTGTGCTTCATCTGCTACAGCATTACGCGCTGCCATACTCGCTATCGAATCTGGGCAACATGATGTTGTCATGGCGGCTGGTGTTGAGAAGATGACCGATCTTCCAACTCCAAGTGTCATTGAAACCCTTGCCATGGCAGCGGATCAACCCTTCGAAGCGGAACCAGGCATTACTTTTCCTGGAATCTTTGCTCTCTTCGCAACCGCTCATATGGCAAAATATGGAACCACAAAGGAACAACTCGCAGCGGTCGCAGTCAAAAACCACGCTAACGCCGTCCATAATCCTCTTGCTCAATATCAAAAACCTATCACCCTTGACCAAGTATTATCCGCTCGTATGATCGCTTGGCCCTTAGGACTCTATGATTGCTCCCCTATCACCGATGGAGCCGCTGCTGTCATTCTTACTCGTAACAAACTTGCTAAGAAATTCACTGATGCCCCTGTGAAAATCAAAGCTTCCGCACAAGCTACTGATACCATGGACATGTGCGACCGCAGCGACCTCACTACCCTATACTCTGCTAAAACCGCAGCTTACCATGCCTATAAACAGGCGAAAATCGGACCTAAGGATGTCGATTTTGCGGAAGTCCACGACTGCTTCACCATTGCTGAAATTATTGCCACCGAAGACCTTGGCTTCTTCAATCCGGGCATGGGTGGAAAAGCGGTCGTAGAAGAATATACCGCACTCGATGGTGAATTCGCCATCAACACCAGCGGTGGTCTCAAAGCGAAAGGCCATCCCGTCGGAGCCACTGGTGTCGCCCAAATCATCGAATTATATCATCAACTCCGTAACGAAGCTGGCAAACGTCAAGTCGATTCACCCAATTACGGACTTGCGCATAATGTCGGGGGCAGTGGAGCGACTGCAGTGGTGCATATTTGTGAACGGTGGTGATTGAGATGAGTGAAGAAACGACCATCAAGAAATTCTTTGAACTAATCAACAAACAGAAACTCTGTGCAGCTCATTGTTCGAGCTGCGATACGCTTCACCTACCACCAAGGCTTTTCTGTCCGAATTGTAACAATAAGACGACGGACTGGACTCAGCTTAGTGGGGAGGGTACAATTCGTTCCTTTACTGTGATTCATATTGCTGGAACGAAGTACTCAGACGATGTACCGTATATTGTGGCAATTGTGGCACTCAAAGAGGGGCCTTCTACTTGTGCTCGATTAGTAGGAGTTGATCCCCTCAAACCAGACGATATCCACGTAGGTGACGCGGTAGTGGCAGACTTTGAGGAACTCTCTGGATCCACTGACGACGAAAAGGCGATGCGATTGGTCTTTCGTCTTGTCTAGATTGTACTGCTAGTCTTTGACCCCCAGATAGCGGATTGCAGCAAGGGCAAAGACTTTGGTCACTTTAACTAAATCCTCAATAGCAACGTTTTCGTTTGATGTATGTGCTAAGAATAAATTCCCGGGTCCATAGATCACTGTTGATTCAATCCCCGCGCGACGAAGAAGGCGGCCATCGGTAGCATACGGTACTAGGAAATATACACTAGGCCCTACAATTTCTTTTGAGGTGTCAAACATGGTGGTAACGATTCTATTTTGTCTATAATTGGGAATAGAGTTACCCTCAAATGCTTCAATGATTTCGATATCACAGACTTCTGCGATTCCCTGCTTTTCGGCATGGTGCTGAATAAACTCAACCATCGCCTGCGGTTTTTGACCGGGGAGAATCCGGAAATCGATTTGGGCATTACAGCGGTCAGGAACTACATTGGCCGCGACTCCTCCCGTTATAGTACCGACATTCATGGTGCTTGTCGTGAGCCCCGCTAATCCTGCAGAAAGTGGATTAGACTCGCCCCCTTGTTCAATAAACGACTCCATCACTTCTGGCTCAATGTTTAGACTGGCTGCGAACTGGGAAATGATTGCTTTACGGGTAATGGGGGGTGGAATTGTGGGGAGTTTAGCTTGACGGAGGGCTTCAAGTAACTGTAACATCATGATGATAGCATTCTTTCCAGCTGACGGTATACTACCATGCGCTTTCTCTCCCTTTGTCGTAATCTTCAACCACACCGGTCCCTTCTCACCAATATTGATTGCATATCCAAACTGACCGATTCCTGAAGGCTCAGCTACAATTGCCGCATCTGCTTTGATCTTCTTCCAAGCATTGTCAATGCAATATGCTGTTCCCAGCTTCCCTTGCCTTTCTTCATCGCCAACCGCATTGACGATTAGGCTTCCTTTCAATGGAACCTCAAGATCATGTAATGCGCTCACAGCCATTGTCATACAGGCTACTCCGCCTTTCATATCCATGGCACCGCGTCCGTAGATGAGACCATCATGGATTTCTGCGGCAAAGGGATCAACCGTCCAATCCTCGCCAGGTGGCACCACATCTACATGACCATTAAACAGTAAGCGTTTGCCTTTGTTCGCTGCCCAAGTTGCTACAAGGTTATCGATACTCGGATGAGATGCAACATATTCTGTTTGAATCCCCCGCTTTTCCAATGTCTTGCCGACACGATGCGCTACTTCCGCTTCACCTCTGGTCTCACGATCCCAACTCGGAATGCGAATAATATCCTGACACAATTCCACGAGCTCATCTCGTAACTCATCTACGCGGGAGAGTACCTTCTGTTCCCATTCACTCGCAGTCATGAACATCACAATGCAGCATTATTCTGTTGACAGTGAAAAACATTGAGGGTTAACCGCGGTTAATCCTTTTATAGCCTGCTAGAATCCCTTCGGATTAGGACCCCTCCTCCATCACTCAACCAAAACCACATTCACTTCTCCGAGGAGGTGAGTCATCGATAAAAAGCACTTTAACACATACCAGCGGTTGGTCGCCACGGGTTACGCGGAGACGGAAAATGTCTGGTCCGCGAGGTAGGAGGTGACAGCCTTTGAAGGAGCTGTGCCTGTCGATGACACAGGAACCAAACACCACCCTGGCGCCCTCGGTGGGTAAGTTTCGGACAACGGTGTTCAAAGGCTTCAACCAAACATCTTATACCAATTAAACTCCCCTTTTCTCCTAGTAGGTGATACGCCTAGATGGTTCCGGGAGTTAGCGTTGAGGAGCAACTGTGTGACATTTCAGAGAAGGCACAATTTGCCATGTTTTTAGACATTCTCACGCCCAAACCCGGTAATGTGCATCGGTATAAGGATCATCCTGATACTCGGTTTATCCATTTTGTTGCCAGCATCAACAACTTAGGATATCCCCTTCATCAAAGTGCGAAGTGGGGCTATGAATTTAGTACAGTAGAAAATACCCCCTCACGTATTGGAGAACTCATCAGGCTCGCGGTCCAAGCCTCAATGGAGCCCCACGGAAAGAATACCTTATTGGGCACCATTTTACTCCTTGTTCCTCTCACTGCAGCCGCGGGACACGAAATCCCCCGTCCTCAGTCAACTAAACCCACTCTGCAGGAGAGCCTCAAACGGATTCTAGCATATACAAGTGTTGAAGATGCCATTGAACTTGTTCATGCCCTACAGGCGGCTAGCCCCGGTGGGGCTATCCCTAAAACAGCGGAATGGAAATCACGATCTCAGGCTTTTGATTTCCAATCGCCTCATACCATTCAGTTGATTCGTCGTGAGAAATATTCACTCTGTGACTTACAAGCTCTAGCTGCCAGCTACGATGACATTGCCCATGAATATACAACGAACTTTGCGTACACCTTTGATACGCTCTATCCCCAAGTGACCAAGGCCCTGAATCAGCATCCACGCACCGAAGATGCCGTTCTTGCCTCCTATCTTTGGGCGCTTAGTGATCGCCCCGACTCCTTTATCCAACGGAAAAAGGGCGCTACGGTTGCTCAAGATGTCATGCAGCGCGCTAAGAAAGTGTATGCACGCATTATGAAGCTGCCCGAAACGAGCTGGGCTTCACAGACTGGCTCCTTCGACGAATACCTCCGTTCACAGGGCTCTCAACTGAATCCAGGGACCACCGCCGACTTACTTTCTGCTGCCCTCTTTATCGCCCTATTCCTTGGGAATATCAAATCCATCCTCTAACAGAACCCATAGGGCTCCCACTTGTGGTTTTTATTATTTTTTGTAAAATAAAAATTGAGCTTGCTTGTAGGAATAAAGAGTCGCGTAATTTAAAGAATTTCTTCAGAGATACAATCTGTTTTGAACGATTGTTCTGATTCGCCATTTCTAGTCTCTTTTGACATTGGAGATATCGATTGGAAATATCGAGAATATTCAACCAAGAAGTATCAATTCGATTATAATTTTGAATTGCGTATTAAGGAGATTCTGAAACAAAGGTTAGAATATCCTAAGACGTGTTTTTCTTTTGGGTTAATTTAAGAAATAATAGAAACGATGCAAAGAAGCTAAAGACAATTGTCTTGACCAATCCACCTAAATTATTGGAAGATGAAGTTAATCTATGCAAGAGTTTAGGAATTGAAATCACTCATAATCCGGTTGTTATTAATTTGTTTGATTCTGGTCGTGTAAGTGTTACCCGGCAGGCGACCACTGCTAGCATTACTAATAGTTTAAAATGGGCTTTACAAGCTCTTCCAAATGATAGAAGGAAAAGAATCGAGGTTAAGAAATTCTTGTCTTCATACAGGAAATAAATTACTTAGGGTCCCCAGCGAAACGGGTGCTTGGCATATTGTTTGTCGCGGAGTAATTCCTCGATGCTAGGGCGACCTTCAATGGCTCGGCGGATGGCATGTCGCATGGCTTTGTAGTTGTTAATCAGGATGCGTTTCCGGTCGACAGCTGTGGGGTGAACAAAGACTGTAGCAACGATCACTAATTTATCGGCTGCTGACTTAGGAATAAAGCCTTCTTCAACGGAATCCATGACTGCTTTGGCGCATCCTGTTTGTGCGGGTCCACCAAAAAGGCTAGCTTGATGCATACTTCGATTGGCAACGGTTGGAACAAGTAATGTTTCAGGTTTCACCATGAGGTTGGGTTCAAGAATGGCGAGAAGGGGTTCCATCCGCTCTTTGGGTGCCGCTTTCGCCTGTGCAAAGGCGTATCCGACGGGGCCGTCCCTGCGACCAAGCATTAAATCGATATGCGCGACTTCGGCTCCGCTTCCGGAGAGTCCCTCACCAATCTTTAATGAGAAATCTTTCACCTGATCGGGTGAGAATCCAAATGCTCCAAACCGTGCTTCAAGAGGCTGTTTGGGTTCTACTT
>JBHLPI010000076.1:0-9639 GCA_048939595.1 Promethearchaeota archaeon
GATGCACGGGAAAACATTCCAACGGAATGGACACATTTATTTTGTCATGTACCATCCCGCAGCAGGATTATACAATCAAGACCTCGTTCCTAATCTTCAAATCGACATGCAAAAACTAAAACAGCTACTCGATTCGGAAGAAGAAACAAAATCCGACTTAGGACAACAAGACTTGAGTAACTTCTTTGAAAAAGAGTGACCAGACCCATCAGCTATTCTTCGTTCTCCATCATCGATTCTAATGCAGCTCGGCGGCGAGCTAGGAATGATTGAAGTTCGCCCTGCATCTGGGCACGAATACCTAAGCCGCCTGAAGCAGCAGCGCCCATTGGTGAAGTAGGAGTTTGCGGCGGAGGTGCAGCAAGACCCGGTGACGAGCTAGGTTCAGGGGGTGCCGGTGGCATCCCAGGACTAACCTGTGCACCTGTAGGTTGGGCTGGAGATGCTAAAGAAGGAGCAGATGGAGCAATACCTTTTGGTCCTCCCATACGAAGGACCGTATCAACTTGCGTTTCGATTTTCGAGACGCGATTTCGGAGTTCGTCCATTTGCTTTTCGAGGGAACCTACCCCATTCAAAAAAATAGTTGCCACCCGTTCGAGAACATTTGCTAGTTCCTCGATTTTTTTAGTTGTATCTTTTTCAGCTGCTAGAAAATCGAACCCGCCGAGTGCCATTTTGTTTCAGGTTCAAGTTAGACTGTATGGTTTAAAACCTTGTGGGGCATCAGCCTAGTTCCTAGTAGATTTAGGGGAAAACTAAACAATTATCCTTTTTGAAGCTGAAATGATGTGAGATGGCTCAATCAATCTTGGCACAGTCCCAATACCCGCGGATAGTTACGTGGGTATTACAACTATTGCATCGTCGACCCCAGAAACCGGTTATTACTCAGATGAATGGATTACTGGTCCAAATATGTCCAAAGGTGTTTAATCCGATAACTGGTCGCACGACACAGTTCTTTATTGAACACATGCACATTGAACCGCGAAATCAAGTGTTAGAAATTGGAACAGGCTCAGGAGCCATAGCTGCAGCGGCGGCAAATCAGGCCCAGTCAGTGATAGCGACAGATGTGAACCCCTATGCTGTTCAGTGTGCCCAAGCAACCATGCGATTGAACGGTTTGGAAAAAAAAGTCAGTGTCCTGCAAGGAGATTTGTTTGCCCCAGTGCTGGAAAAGAGGTTCGATGTGGTGTTATTCAATCCTCCTTATTTGGCATTTCGCCCACAGAGTTTGCTAGCGAAGGCATGGTCCGCTGGTCCGAATTTTGAACTCCTTGAAAAATTCTTATGTGGAGTACGAGAGGTGCTTACTGACAAGGGCGAAATTCAGATTTTATTAAGCTCGGCTACGGCTCTGACTAAGATTTTTAAATTAATCAGGAATGCAGGGTTTCGAATTCAAGTGATGGCGAAGGAACGGATGCTGGGCATTTTGGAGCGCATTTACTTATTGCGGCTCTCATGAGGCCCTCGTAGCTTTCGTAGGAGTGATTCCCAAGGTAAAAAGAACAACCCAATCAAGGCGATGCCAACGATGAGATATATGGTGTCCATAATGGGATCGGCACCACCACCAAAGATTTGGAGTAAAATAGGTTGCAGTACAGGACTTAACGCGCCTAGTGTTATGAGCAGGGCTAAGGCTACTTTTCCGAAGAAGCAAAAGAGAAGTGCTTTCCAAAGTGGATACCTGGTAGCACCTAGGGCGATGAGAAGAATGTCATCGGGTAGGGGCGTGGCAGCGTAGATGAAGACAAAGAATCCACCATAGCCGCGTTCGATTTGTTCACGCAGTTTGAGAATTCGTTGTCCGGTTGGAGATTCTTCTAAGGATTCGCTTTGGGTGCGTCCAAGGAGCCAAGCCACGGTCTCACCGATGGCGGCACCAGCCCCAGCAATTATACCGAGGAATAGTGCATCGACAAGAGCGAAGCCAGGTTGGAGGGCGATAAGGAGTAAGATAAACAGGTATGGGATGGGAAAAATAACGGTAAAATTGCCAAAGACACTGATGATGAAGACGCCAACGTATATACCTAAGGGTCCAAAAACAGCGGTGGCCCATGTGATAATGGCGTTCATGATGTCAAGAATGGAGAGGCCGATTAGGACGGGGACGACAAGGAGAATTACAAAAAAGGTCACGAATACGAGGAAGCGGAGTGTTCGTTTGACATCCGATCGTTGGATGCGAGCTTGCCAGACTTGCTGGAAGGTCAAATCTTTCCCGCGATAGACTTTTCCGAGCCCCCAGATGAAGAGCACAATTCCGGGGAGCAGATAACCCAAACCTGCAATTAGTGACGCGAGAATGATGTTGGGAGAGATGATGAGGAAGCCAAGGAAGTTTAGCAGAAATGGGGGAAGGAGGAGAAGGACGCCTAAGAGAATGAAGCTCCCGCTGCCTAGCGATAAAAAGAACTTGGCATCACCTGCCCTTTCTTCCAACGAACTTGCTTCTTCAACTAATGGCGAGGATGCCTCCGACATACAGGTTCACTTCACTTCTCTCGAAATTGATGTGCCCTTGAATCCCCTGTGATAGTAGTTCTTGTGAAAAGAAATGATAAAAATAAGTTGGTTGAAAGCAAGGGGCTAGAAGGAGGTAAATTATCTCGTAATAAGAAATACAAACTCTCAACCCTCATGAAACCCTTG
Source organism: Promethearchaeota archaeon (assembly GCA_048939595.1). Classification (GTDB taxonomy): domain Archaea; phylum Asgardarchaeota; class Hermodarchaeia; order Hermodarchaeales; family Hermodarchaeaceae; genus Hermodarchaeum. The sequence continues at coordinate 2,668 of JBHLPI010000076.1, forward strand.
GAAAAGCCGCCTGTAAATATCCTACCACACTGTAATTTCTGATTCCCTTTTTCGCCAGAACCCACGGCATTTAAGTGACAGTAGTCATTCGCCATAAACTTCGGAATATTAATGAACTGTGTTCACTATTTAGCTAATTAGCATTCGGTAAACCGATCAAATAGTCTAAGGAGGGCAGAATAATGGCAGATGAGGACACATCAAGGCTTCTTGTCTTAATAGGTGCAATCTTTCAACTTATAACTGCAATTCCACTATTGTCATTGGGCATATTCTTTGTCATTATTATGTTGCCGTCCTTCTTTTTGATCCCATTCTTTTTATTCATAATTTTCCCTGCAATTTTTCTCGTTTGGGGCATCGGTTGTTTGATACTTTCTATCTATTGGTTCAAATGGCGTCATCAACCTAGTGCCCACAAATCATCCCTCATCGCCACAGGCATTATTGGGTTAATAATCGGCGGAACAATTGGTGGACTTTTAACGCTAATTGGTGGGGCCCTTGCACCTGAAGAAGTGGCATAATCACTTAAGAGAACGGCATTTAGCAAAAGATATCTAAAAAGTGCATCCACTTAATTGTGAAAAATACTAACGTCAAAGTTCGAGATTAGTGAGTGTTAAGTAAATATGATTATCTCGTAATGAGCGTTGATGTTCGCTCCACATTTCGAAGGACTCGGATTCTTTCAACGAGGACGTAGAGATCTTCCATCGATTCAGATTCCACAGAAGCAATAATGTCCCAAGAGCCTAAGGTTGTGCGGGCTTCTTTGACTTGTTTGAATTCTTTCAGACTTTCAATAATGTCATATTCTCGTCCGGATTTTGCTAAGATGAGGACATATGCAAGAACTACGGCCACTCCGTGTCACCGAGTGGGAGGGAAACCTTAGAAGCCTTTAAGTCTTTTTCTCCTTTGTTGGACGTAATTCACGAAATGCGACTTGATGAGTGGTCTTTGCTTCTGTGTTAGCTGGCACATCCTCTGAAAGGATAGTGCCTGGAAGGACAATCGAGTTTACTCCGATTTTGACTCCAGGATATACAGATACATTTGGACTCAGACTGGCACCGTCTCCAATGACAGCGCCATATTTCACTCGGGGAACAACTTCGTCTTTTCCTTTGATGACGGAGATGATGGTTTCTCCAGCAAGCGGACGATTAACGAGTTGGGCACCAGCACCGATATCTACGTTTCGTCCGACGACGCTATCTCCCACAAAACAGAGGCGGCCAATTTTTGTTTCATCAAAGATGAGGCTTTCTTTGATTTCTACGCCAAATCCGACTAGAACATTTGAACCTAACGCTGTATACTCACGGACAAGGACATTATTGCCAATGTAGGTGTTGGGTCCGATGAAAGTAGGTCCACGAATCGTCGAGTGGGGGCGAATCACTACGCCCTCTGAGATATGAACGGAACCTTCAATGCGGCTGGGTTGTTGAATATCTGCAGAAGAAGCGATGAAGGAGCCCTTCCCGGTAAGAATCTTGTCAAGGACAAAGCGATTTGCCTTAATTAGGTCCCATGGATACGAGATTTCAACCCAATCTCGTTCCCACACTGATCCATAGATGTCCTTTCCATCCTTGATGAGTTGTTGGAAGGCAGTCGTCAGATCCTTTGTATTTTCTAAGAGATCAAATATGGTAGGTTGGACAACGTAGATTCCTGCGACAGCATAGCGGCTTTGGATTTCAGTGGGTTGGGGTTTTTCTACTAATTGCTTGATGCGGGCTCTTTCGTCAATATCAGCTATTCCATAAAATTGGGGTGTGTTTGTGAGGGTGAGGCTAAGGACAGCTTCAGCGCTGAGATCTTTGAAGTGCCGTTGGGCCCGGCGGAACATGGTGGGTTCACCAAGAATGTCTGCGTTGACGATGAAAAAAGCGTCCTCTCCTTGCAACTCGTCCTTGGCAACCAAAATGGAATCAGCAATCCCACGCTGTTTCTCTTGGACCGCATATTCGATTTTTACACCCAAATGATGGCCACGGCCAAGAAAATCGTGAATTTGGTTTCCGCGATACCCGATGGATACCACAATGTCACGGATACCAGCTGCCCGCATGTCTTCGACAATCCATTGGATGACTGGTTTTCCACCGATTGAGAGAAGTGGTTTGGGAGTGGTGTCGACAAGTGGCCACATTCGTTGACTTTCACTACCTGCTAAAAGAAGTGCTCGCATCGTTTGTAACCCCTATTATATGTGATTGCGGTTTAGCCAGCACATTAATCTTTTTCCTTTTGGACCCGTGGCAGTATTTCGACGGAAAATTTACTTTCAAGTTTTTGGCTTTTTTCACTGGGTTCCAGATACTCACAAGCTATTTTTCCTTCGTGGGTTCCAGCTTTCGTAGCAATGAGGTAGAGAGGGAATTGTACAAGTTGTTGGGCGGGAAGGTTGATAATACGTTTCTCAAGTGTTCCAGTCTTCAGTAAAAGGGTTGGTGGGAGAGTCACCACGATGACAACATCTGATGCGTCTCCATGGCTATTATTTTCCACCCGGAGAATGAGTTCGAATTCTTCTTGAGTGTGTGGAGTCGTGCCAGATTCAGCTATAAGGTTGATTTTCGGTTTTGCCGCAGTAATTTCTAAAGTAACGAGGTTTGATTTGAGCTGAAATTGTTGGTTGTCGATTTGGAGAAGAAGGACCATCGGCCCAATATCAAAGGTCCCAGGCAACCGAGGATCCAGGATAAAGCGGATTTTTAACTTCTTTTTAGGTTCGTGAGGAACCTCGATTTCTTCTAGAAGAGCGATGTTTGAGGGAAGGGATAGTTGGGTGTCAAGGACCTTTGTTGGAACTGGAAAAGTTATTGTCACGTAGCCTGGGATCTGTTCCTTGATTTTAACTTCGTCTTTATCTAATTTCAGAGTGAGTGACGAAGCTTGCGTATTATGAAAGAGGGTAAGGAGGGTCGTAACTACCTGATTTACGATTTCAGACTCATCAACGCGGGAGGGAAGAGAAAGATCAGTGGAGACTACTTCACCTTCTATAAATCGGTTTACGAGGGCGGAGGCAATTGAGTATGTGTGGGTTTTGATTTTCTTTCGTCCAATGCGTTTTTCGATTTTTTCAGCTTCCCGGAAAGTTTGTTTTGATTTTGAGAGGTCATTTCCGGCAAGTAATAAGATAGATTGCAGGGAATAAGCACGGACTAATAGTGCATCGTCTTTTTTGCGCGTGCCAATACGTGTGACTTGTTCTAATGCCACGGATGCTAAGGAGAAATTCTGGTTTGCTATCGCAATATCTGTAGCATCGAAGAGGGTTGCTGCTTCACGTTTATCATCTCGAACAGCTAGATAGAATTGGGCGGCTTGAATAAACGCGTCATACGCTCGTCGATAGTCAGGAATCTTTGCGTATTCACGACCTGCGGCTGCCCAAGCATCCGCAGCTTTGACTTCATTACCTTCTGCTTGGTGTGCTCGGGCTCGTTTCTCATGTTTTGCGGCGGATTTTGCTGGATTCCCAGAAAGGATGCCTTTTAGGAAGGACATAACAACTCACAATTCGCATTATGTAAGGAGTATAAACTTTAAACGTTCTGCACAAATGTCTAAGAATACAATGCCCAATAGGCTAGACGAGTTTTTTGAACTCCACCCTAATTTTAGCACTAACACGCAGACAACCTATCGCTCCATCCTAGCGCAGTTCCAGCGGTTCCTCAAGAACAAGTCGTGGCATCAAATTAATGCACACGATATCACGCGGTTTCTTGCCACCAAAAATAAAGGAACCCAGAAAAACTATCTCGAAGTTATTAGGCGATTTCTCCGCTGGCTCTATGATGATGAACTCCCTAAGCCAATTCGAAGACTTACAGTGAAATACCAACGGAAACGGATACGACCTAGCGACCTCCCAACCCTTGATGAAATCCAAGTCCCCATCAATAGCATGCCAACACTCCGAGAAAAAACTATCATTGCAATGCTTTACGGGACTGGCGCCCGAACCTCGGAACTCTTATACGCAAAAGTTAAGGACATTGAAGAAATCGACGGCGAACAATGTCTCTGCGTCAATGGAAAACCAGGTAGAAGATAGTGTAGGTATAAGAGCTCTAGACGTTCTTTAAAAGTCATCACTATTAATTCTCTAATTATCCCTAAAGACCAATTCCTCTGGACGATTCTTGAAGGTACACAAATTATCCTAAGCATAATTTTCGGAGTTAAAATACTTAAATCGCAGATATCTCACCATGCAACTCAATACATCAGATTGTGGAGTCTACTTGTTTCGAAAATTCGATATATAAAAAATTGCAGAGAGCCTTTCAATTGATATTTCGTGTAATCAATCAAATTAATTATTAAACTTGAATTCAATGAAGAGGTTACAGAAGCTAATCTATAGGTCCATTCAAAATTACTGGATACATAAACATAATAATCTTCGCCAGGATAATGATCATAAAAACTAATAGCTTGGGAATCATCGAGATAGCATTCAAAGACATTACCAAACGCCCATTGGTTATCATCTACTTCAAATTCTTCTCTTGCATAACCACCTTCAGGAGTATCGTATACATATATGATTAAACTCCTATTAGTTCCATCAAGATGAAAATTACAGTTATAGCTATTAAACTCATCACTAGAATACCAACCAACCCCTGCGACTAAATTGGCAGAAAAGCTAAGATTCGGATAGGTTAGCCGAATCGTTGACTCGTTTTGAGCAAGTACTATAAGAAACGCAAGCTGAGTATCACTAGCAAAGGCTGACGCATTAACTACTGCGCCTAAATTGTCGCTTGTATAGGTAGGAAAGACATCTAATGTCAAATTAGAGACATCTCCCCAGTCGTTAATTTTTCCATCAGCAGTGATTTCCTTAATCGGATGGTAGGGAAACGAGCTTATGGTGTTATCTGCTCTTGCATCAGAACTAATGCCAAAGGTATTATTCACAATCACATTTTGCAGACTACTAAGAGGTGAAAACCAAGAAGGTGGAGGATTAAGGCGAAAACCAATTGTAATCATTATTTCGTTGTAGGTTTGGTGCGTTAGCATTATACCAGCTGATGTAAACACCCATATTCCTGGAAAACTTTGATCAATTCTAATTTCATGGGTGAATCCCGACACCTCCATTGATATCAATGTCGACCTCCAGACCGTATAGACGGAATAATATGGGTTGCTCTCCGTGACATGGGTTTCATGTAGAACGGCGGGAAGTTCAGCTTTCCAGACAACTCTGAAAAAGAGTGTTCCTGGTGTCTCTCCTACAAAAACATCTCCTTGTTGCCAATTCTCTAATTCCGTTTCGGATACCTCTGCAATTTTATACCACCTTGGAGGCTGAACCATCAAGCCTCCTAAGAGAATTATAATTCCAAAAAAAGACGACACAACAATTATTATGATGACTAGACCAGCAATTGTTTTTTTCCTCCCTCCTTGGTTTGTCATTTTTATCATTCTTTTGGTCTTTAAGAAATTATCTTCTTATATTTTCGGTCTCAATATTTTGGAAGAGGGTCTTTAAATGCAAGAGGGAACACGTGTTAATGTATAGGCACATAACACGCAGGAAGTGATTTTATAAAGGACATAATGAGGCACGATTCCTGTGAACCTGCTAAAATCTATTTCGGGTATTAGAGGAAAATCAAAAAAAATGAGCTATGAGGAGAATTTCATTGTTACACCAGGTTTGGGGATTTGCACGGGTATATTAGTGGCTTTTATGAATTTTTTGAAGAGTTCGGGAGCTTCTGTATGAATTGGTATGACTCGTTTTGGGTGAATCTCCTCGAGAGTTTGAGAGAGTTGGAGTGGGTGTATATGACCTGAACAGTGGGCGGAATACATTGCAAGCCCGGATAAGGCAAGCCAGTTGAGGAGTTTTTCGAAGCTAATTTCGCTTTCTTCATTGAAGGGTTCCGATGCGCTGAGCAGATATATTCCTGATTCGGGGGGTTTGACTTGTTGAATAGTGCTGATGCTGGCAAAACTGCTGCAAAAGATGTAGTGGGTGGGATTTTTGTGAAGGTCGTTGGCTGTCACACTTCGATCTGAGAGGTCTTCAATGGGGGGAGAGCTTTCTTGGAGTAGTTTTTCATATTTAGAAACACGTTTTTTCTCTCCATCGAAGCAAAGGATTTCTGCGTCTGTGGCAATATTTGGTTTGTGGAGATCGCGACATTTGTTTATGGCATGAAGAATCCACATTCTTCGAGGTTCAACCACTAATTGCCGATCATTTACTTTTGCGGCTGTTTGTATGGTTCGGAAACGATCAAAGTCCGGTTCGGAAAAATCAGCGATTGCGAGGCTTTTACACCCCTTAATAATGGTAGTAGCTTTTTCTAGCACTTCATGTTCAGTGGCTAATTCTGCTTTTGCAATATTAGTTCCTTCACTGAGCACAATATCTGGTGACCCATCTTTCTGTATCTTATGGACAAAATCTTCGGTGAGTTGGGGAGCTGTGCCATGACGTCGGAAATCGCCGGTATAGACAATACTGAGTTCTGAGCAGTGGATAATGAAGCCATATGCAGCTGGAATACTGTGATCGACATGAACTGGTTGGATGTCTACTGCACCAATTTTCACATTGCTTCCGGTTCGGAAGGTTTTGATTGTTTGTCCTTCAATATCTGTATCAAAGACCTTCCGTGAGCCTTGAAGTCGTGATTCAAAGATGGTTTTGGTACATTCACCCATAAAGATGGGAATGCTTCGGTTCAGCAATGGGAGATAGCCACAATGATCGGTGTGGGCGTGGGATAACACTATCGCATCAATATCGGAAGTGGATTGAGATTTTTTCGTAGGTTGATGATAGAGATTGGGGATGTCAGGTGTGGCACCGACCTTGATTAATTCATCAAGAGAACGGGGTGCGACGGGGAAGTCATAAAATTCGCGCATCGTTTCAAAGGATTTCCCGAAGTCGAGAAAGAACTTCACATCATG
>JBHLPI010000020.1:0-31539 GCA_048939595.1 Promethearchaeota archaeon
GCGACTATAGGATTATGGGTGACAAGGAGGATGGTTTTGTGAAGTTCGTGATTGATTTTGGCGAGGAAATCGACGATGATTTTTGAGTTTTCGCTGTCGAGATCTCCAGTGGGTTCATCGGCTAGGATGAGTGGGGGGTCGTTAGCGAGTCCGGCAGCGATGGCAATGCGTTGTTGTTCACCGCCACTTAACTGATCGGGGGTATGATTTGCGCGGTCAGTCAAATCGACGATTTCTAACAATTCATGGACACGCGTTCGTCGAGTCGTTTTGGGTGTGCCCATAAATATCATGGGGAGGGCAATGTTTTCAGCAGCGGTGAGGGTAGGAACCAGGTTTATTGTTTGGAAAATGTGACCAACCATCTTTCGTCGGTATTGCACGAGATTCTGAGATGAGAGAGAGTGGACGTTATATGAGCCAACGTTGATGGTGCCAGAGGTGGGTTGGTCCACACCGCCGATGAGGTTAAGTAAGGTTGTTTTTCCTGACCCGGAGGGCCCAATAATCGAAACCATTGCATTCTCTTCAATTTCCATGGTTAATCCACGGAGTGCACGCACCTCTACATCTTTCATTCGGTACACACGATACAATTCAGTGACTTCAATAAACGCCATATTCTTCACCTTAAGATAGAGAGATCAGTTTGTGCGCGCTTCACCTCAAGGAGCACAATAATCAAGGGAATGACAATTAGTAATCCAATTATTATGAGAAGCTGAAGGAGAATTGATGGAATGAAGGGACCTGGCATGAATCGATAGGGAATAAAAGGTGCCATAGGATAGGGCCATCGAAAACCGGCGCCTTGTATGACGCCATAGTATGCAATAACGCCTGTAAAAACTCCGAGAATTACCCCTAATAAAGTGATGAAAAGAGCTTCGCTGGCGAGAATTCTAACAAGTTGACGGTAAGAACCACCTCGCTGACACATTAACGTGGTGATTCGTCGACGCTCAAGGAGCCCTAAATAGAATATGAGACATGTACCTGTTGCTGTGAGAATATAGGCAAAGACGACAACTAGTCCAATGATTGTGGTCTGAGCGGAGAGATACAAGTTAGTGTGGAATTCATTGATTCGATCAATGGCGGAAATCACTTCGAGAACGCCATTCATGACAAATAAGGCATCCCGAACATTTGAATTTGCTTCAACATTCGTCAATCGTATTAGAAGATAGGAAGAATAGCCACTACTCGAGTTTAAGCTGTCGAGGACATGAGTTGTAGTGTAGGACCATGTCCATTCAGCTGAGTAACTCAACCAATCTGGTTGAGAATATTCAATGGGGCGAGGTCCAAAAAAGCCAGTGACAATATAATCTTGAATTGTTCGATTAGGCCATACTCGAATACCAATAGAGGACCCACGCGAAGTTCCGAATTGCAACGCTTTCTTGTACTCAAAGACAAGTCCGTTTTCTCTTTCGTTCAAAGTTCTGAGAGTCGATTCAGCAGAACCAGAAGGAAACCAACTGTCTTCATAATGAGCTACTTCTAACCATTCGTCTACGGTAATAGCGCGTAATTCATTTCCAACAGAGGTATCAATTTGCATCGATAAGACGAATTGTGCTGTTGCGCCTTGTACGCCGTCTAGCCCGCGAACAACCGGAAGGAGCGTGGTGACATTGTCAGGATGCTGAAGCTGAACGCGAACATCGGCACCAACGTCTGCATAAATTCGTCGATGGGTCCAATCATACGAACTGGCAAGATGACCAAGGGATTGAATGGAAAAAGCCAGGAGAAGGGCGAGGAGAAAAATAACGGCGGCGGTTCTTCCAGGACGTCGTTGAATATTGTGGGCAGAAATATTACCGATATCACCGAATAGCCTATGCTGCAATTGGCTGATACGTGTAATCAACGAGGGAGTACCTTTGACTACTAGCGTGACAAAGCCATAAGTGAAGAGAAGGGGAGCAACGATGCCTAGAATCAGGTTGAAATCCAACCAGAGGTCTTTCAGGAATTGAATTAATAGATTTCCAGTTGAGTAGGCGGTGAGGGTGAGGTAGATGTTGAGATTGAAGATCCAGATAAGTAGCTGATAGGTTCCCAGGATTAGACATAACCAAGCAAGTTTTTTTCGATATTGTATTTGTTCACTAATAACTGAGTATTCACGCATTGCGTCAGCCAGGGGAATCTTGATGGCTTTTCGTGCAGGTAAATATATTGAGAGAAACCCTAGAAATCCGGCTAGTCCGAGAACTAAGATAACGGTGTCCCAGCCGAGGAATGAAATAGCTGTGAGTATAGTTCCACTCCCGGCCAATAATGAGACAACTAGCACGCTTAGCACAAGCCCAAGGGTGCCTGCTATGAAACCAATGAAAAGTGCTTCAACGAGATAGAGGAGTTTCAATTGACGAGGGGTCGCAGTTTTTGCTAAAAGTAAGCCAATTTCCTTACGTCGAAGTGTGAAGGTGACATCCCCCAGTGTTATTCCAATATACAAGGTTATGAAGAGAACGGGAAGAGCGAGTAGAAAGTATGTTAGGTGTTGTTGTTGCAAGGTGTTTTGCACATTTAGGAGAGAACCCCCAAGGAGGTTTTCGATCCAAGAGCTTCCGATCCTGAGCCGATTATGAATTTGGTTAGCTACTTGATAAACTTGGGAAATAGAACCGGCAATGTTGTAGGGGTTAAGAAGGGCATTTCTGTTCACGGTGATTGAAATGTGAATGCGAAGATTCGGTTCCTCAGGACCTAACATCCGATACACATCTAATAGGGGAAGGGAGGTTTGCTCATAATCAATAATAAAAAAGGTCGGAAAATGCTCTAGGGGATCTAAAAAGAAACTTTCGCCCGTAAGTAATCTTCGTCCTTTGCGTGTTAAATCGACATAACCCACTACACGTACAGTTGCGTTTAGTAATGAGCCACCAAAGCCACGATTCATGAATTGAAGTGTAAAATTACTCCCAATCGGATAGTCATTAAATCGTGCGGAGCTGGTTGCGATATATGTCTCGTTAACTCCAAGGCTTGGGGGACCAGCAACAATCGAGATTTCGTCATAAACCGACGAATTGTGTTGAATAGCCGTAGTATAATAGATATCACCTGGAGCAGACATTTGTGGTGGATAGTGAACGATGTAAAAGTCAGTGTGCATTACATGTGGTACCGAAGTAATCGCGTCCTCCCATTGCCGAAGAGTCTGTGATGTCGGCACCTCTATTTCATCAGGGTAGCGGCTCGAACGATGCCAAATCATATCGGCGGGGAGATTGGCTAACTGATCTCCGAGCAAGGATTGTTGGATGAGGTTGGTGTGGACATTGATACCGGCGAACAAAGTCGATACAAATACCAATCCAATGAAGATAGCCAATGATAACTTCCAATTTCGAACGGCCCGCCTCACACCTAGACGCAACATTCCAATCCATTCCATCGCTCCTTCAGTAATTTGAGATTATTAAAATTATCATTGAGGAATTGGTTGCGGTCCTAAGGGAACCGCTGTGACGAGCGGGAACGAGTCAAGGCGTAGTGCCGATGATTGGCTGGACTGCCGTGGCTTTGGTATTCACTCTGGGACTGCTAGAGGAGAGTAGGTCTTTCAGGGCAAGTGTTGCAGGTCTGTTAGGCGAATTCCATTTCGAGACGCTTGATAGCACTTTGGAGAATCTCGATAGCTTCGGTATTTTTGGTTTGAACCATGAGGAGTACGCCTTTTTCGAATTCGGCAAGGGATTTGGTGATATCGCGCCAGTAGGGATTTTGTTTCATGGATAGGGCGATGTCGATGGGCATTTGGTAGCGCCGATGGAGCCAACCGATGATGGAGGCAAGGGGAATGTAGATGGCGAGGAAGACAAGGAGGAAGTAGAGGATGTTAGGTAAGAGGATCTGCATCCCAGGAATCTTGGCGAGGACGAGTTCATACATGAGAATGCTGAAATTCATGAAGGAGAGGAAATAGACGAGGTAGGTTCCGTGTCCCGTGCGGAAGTCAGTCCAGCGGCGTTGGAAAAATCCTTTCTTCGTTGTCATAATTGATGCAACTCGAAAATACCTTACCAGATTCTGCTTTTACTTCATTGCGGTGTGGGATAATCCATAGATATTCAGGGTAACCAGTTGAAGAGAAGCCGTGGGCATGGTTCCTATAGAAGAGTCGGGAGAGCAGGAAAGCGTGAAGACGTGGCGCTTGTATTTCTTTTTAGATTTTAAGTGCGATTGTATATTGCCTGTCACTAGCTAATTTCTATGAGCGCTAGTATTTCCGAAAGGCAATTAGTGGTTTGTAGTAGTTAGAGAATTGATTGATATGAAGAACGATAGAGAAGTAACCGATAAAGAATGGAAGGAGAAGCTATCAAAAGAAGAGTATCAGGTGTTACGACAGAAGGGAACCGAACGGCCTTTCACGGGGAAGTATTGGAAGAATAAGGAAAAGGGGACGTACAAGTGTGCAGGATGTGGTGTGGAGTTGTTCTCCTCAGAGGCGAAGTTCGAGTCGGGGAGTGGGTGGCCGAGTTTCTATGAAGCTTTGGATAAAGATAAGATTGAGGAGAAAGTGGACTTGTCGCATGGGATGCGCCGTATAGAGGTTGTGTGCAAGAATTGTGGCGGGCATCTGGGCCATGTATTTGATGATGGTCCAAAAGATAAGACCGGGTGTCGGTACTGTATCAATTCCATTGCACTTCAGTTTGAAAAGGATAAGTAGTTCTATTCACTTTAAGAATGGTGTCGCACGTGGGTTTGGTCGTTTCAGTCTAGTGGCATCCCGAACCTTTCGAAGAGCTCTGATACCTATTGGTTTCTTCCCGTGCTCATGATAAGGGGTTCAAGTTTTTTCATGAGGATATTATCTGCGTCTCATGAGCAAAACAGTGTGAAATCGGGGTATCCTTTTTAATGAGCCAGTGTTGAAGATGTGAATTTACATGGTGTCTAGTATGGTAAAGATAATTGCGCACCGAGGATTAGGAAAAGGACCGTTTGAAAATACAATATATGCTATACGAGAGGCGTTAGGTTTAGGTGTAGATGGGATTGAGATAGATGTTCATCGATCTAGAGATGGGGCAATTGTGGTTTTTCATGATTTTATTGTTGATGAAAAAACGAATGGAACGGGTGCAGTGGAGAATTTATCGCTTGAGGAGCTGCAAAAACTTGAGCTTAATGGCCAGCTAAAGATTCCAACGTTACAGGAAGTGGTTGAGGTGGTCAAAGCTTACCCCGAGGTACTCGTAATGGTTGAGATTAAACCAGAGAATATCGAAGATTCCGTGCTGAATGTGCTTTGTGAGGGAAATATCGAAAATCAAATCATAATTTCGTCATATCATACTTCCGTGCTAAGGCGAATTCATGAGGAGGATGAAAAGGTGCAAACCGCGTTGATTTTCAAAAAACCTATGGCGGATGCCCTTCAGATTGCAAGCAGTATAGGGTGTTCGAGTATTGCACCAAAGATTCACTTAATTTCCCAAGAATTGGTGTGTGAAAGTCGCCAAGTAGGTTTGACTGTTTGTCCGTGGGCGGTAAATACAATAGAGGATTTGCGGAGAGTAATAGATTTGGGGTTAGAGGTTATCATTACAGATGAAGCCAAGAACATGCAGCAATTTCTACACTCTTTATCCCAAAGGTAAATTGCACCTTCTTTGCAAGATAGATGGAATAGGAGCGAATATGTTTAGAGTGGTAATTCCAATGAGGAGAACAGGTTTAAGGGAACAATGTTATCTTTGGAGATTAAATCTGGAATGACCTATAATGTCAACCAAATCAAAACAGTCTACATCCTGGCGCAAGTGGCTAATAATCAGTCTTGCAGTTGTAGGTATCATCTTGATGATGATTGGGGCCATATATTATACCCTTATTTTGTTCTTTGGCGTGATAATTCTTAGTTTAGGCTTTTTCCTATGGCTCCAGGGCATTATTGGCCAATCACGGCAAGCAAAGCCAGGACGATTGCGATTAGACTTACTGACGGAGCATATCAACCCCTATGATGCATTAGAAGAGATGATTGCCTTCGAAGAAGCAGATGTTGGTCGACTCGAACTAACTAAAGAACAAATCCGCGAAGCAGCACAGGTTTTACATAGTAACCGAGCGAAAGATCAGCGCACGGCGACTTTGCGACTACTAATGGCAGGTACTCAAAGTATACCTTATATCCGAGCAGACCTGCATAGTACAAATCCGGAAGTGGTGGTAACAAGCCTTTTAACACTACGATTTTTCGATAAAGATGCGGCCTCGGCTGTGGAGCCAGCAACAGAGCTGCTAGAAAGTAGCATCGCAGAGATAAGAGGGCATTCAGCGCTTCTTTTGGCAAAAATTGGATCTGCTGCAAAAGATGCCATTCCCAAACTAATTTCGCTTCTCCAAGATTCTGATACAACCGTTGCTCGTGATGCCGCCATTGCGTTGGGAATGATTGGAGACAAAACAGATGAAATTGTGAAGTCTCTGAAATCTGTCCTCGACGCGGAAGACCCACAGCTTCAACTGTTTAGTCATATTGGGTTGGCACAACTGGATGTATTTGACGAAACGAGCGTTGCATTCCTAACTAATTGCATTAATGATCAGAACCCCATGAACGGCATTTTTGCCATTCAAGCATTAGGGCGAATTGGAATACCTGCAAAAAAGGCGGAGCCAATGGTTCTTCGATTCTTGTCGCATCGACATCCGGCATTACGCTTAATTGCCGCACAAACCCTGCTTAACTTCCAATCGCCACCCAATATGATTGCAAAGGCGTTAGTACGCAATTTGCCCCTGCGAAAAGCAGAGCCATTTATTCGACGAGATAGTTTCAACCTTCTTAAACAGATCGTCAAGGAGGTCCCCGAAGTCATTCCAATACTTGCTAAACAAGTTTCAAATCGTGATCCGGTTACCCGAGTGATGGCCGCACGTCTTCTAGCAGAATTTGGTTCCGAAGCAAATGATGCTGCACCGGCACTTCTGAAGATGATGGAAGACGACTTAATGACCTGTCAATACCATGCCCGCCAAGCGTTGGAAAAAATCTCACCAAGCTACAAAGACGAGTAGTCATCGATTTCCCAAGACGAATTTGTTACTAGAAGAATGTGCAGTTCATAGTTCATGAACTGCATATCCTGTTCCAATAAAATGGAAGGTGAGGCTTCGATTGCTTAACAACCGTCCCATCCAAATTCGGGTTGTATTTCCGTTGTGAAGCCTTCTACACGGGGCTTTAGGTATGTACCCCATTTGTCAACGGCCAGTTGAAGTTCTTTCATAGTCTTGGGAATATCCTCGAAATTACCGTCTTGCATGTAGAGGTCAACGGCTTGGCGCATAGCTTTGGCTCCATCGATAGATCCGTTCGGATGGGCATGGACGCCGCCACCCGCTCCAAGGATGATGTCGGTGCCCAGCTCATGAAGGTTTACCGGAATCATACCAGGATAGACACCGCCTCCAACAATAGGCCAGTTGGCCTTGATGTGGTAGAATGAAGCACGAGAGTTCAAAGCGGAGGAAATTTCATCGAAATAGGGCATAAAGAGTTTTCCGTGGCTTGTGGGGAGGATATACATGTCGCCTCCACAAAGTCGGACGAATTTCGCAATGGTCGGATAATTGAAGCCATGGAATCCACGGTACCACATTCCGGCTCCTGCAGGATGAGCAAGAACGGGAACCTTGATTGATGGATCTTCAGCAACGTCTCGTAGTATTGTAAATCCTGTGGCGAGAAAGTTGACGTGTAGTGCATTGGCACCCATCTCAACCATTTTTTCAGCATTTTCTAATGTCCGATGTCCATCATCTGAGATATTGATCGTATACAGAGTTTTTTCGCCTGTTTCGGATTCAGCTTTATCAAGGGCTTCCATGACAGCAGTGATGCGGTTTTCGAGAAGACAGTTACAGGGGGATTCCATTAGTTCGTCATCTTTGATGATATCAATTCCTCCTGCCGCACTTTCATAGCATTGTTCAGCAAAGACCTCGGTCGCAAGACCCACACAGGGCTTAATCATTGTGAGAGTCAATGGTCGTTCCTTGGCTTTTAGAAGCTCACGGACGCCTTTGACGCCAAATTTCGGTCCTTTAAAGGGTGCGGCAAATGCTTTGGGAAATTGGACATCTAAGATTCGAACAGCTGTATTTTTCACATAGAAAATATTCCCAGCAATAGCAGCCATTAGTTGCGCCACAGAGGGAAGAAAGTTAGCCATTGGAAAGCCAATTTGGACGATGAGATTAGTGTAATTAGGACCCGGTGTCCGATAGAAGCCTAAGGTTTTTCCTAAAAACTGACGGCGGACTTCATCCGTTTCACGAGGCACACGAATCCATGTACCTGTGGTTTGCTCGATTGACAGCCCTTCAACAATGTGAAGCAAATCCGCTTCTTGTGTTCGGATATGGAATGTGGTGATTACATAGTCCTCAGGGTCAATACTTTCGCGAGTTGCTAATCCTTCAGGCTCATATTTTGGCATGATGAGTTTACCTCCAGTGAGGGGCAAAGGATTGCTCAAAGTTCATAAAGCTTATTGAAAGTTCAAAAAAAGAATCCACAAATTTTAACCTAGCGTATATGAGAAAGTTCCCATCGCGTACCATACTTAGCTCTTTATTGTGCTCCGCACTAGCCCAAGAAATAGGCTGTAACAGCGAAATTTAAGATTTGGATTCAAGAAGAACCGAGGGGGGCAGTCAATCTGCGTATAAAATAAATAAAACCTCAAATACTACTCTACTAAACACGGAGGCTCAAAGATGCCCAACTCGCATAAGAAGCAAAAAGAACCGAAACCCCATTTGCAGGTTCCTAAACATGCGCATTGTGAACTGTGTGGTGCACCTGTTCGCTATGGAATGGAGTTTTGTAACGCAGAACACAAGGACTTGTTTAAGAAGAAAGCCCGAAAAGAACGGTTAATGAATGCCATTCCTGTTATCTTTGTAATAATTATAGCAGCAGCGTCTTTGCTTATTTCAATTATTTTCTTTTCTCCGCTACCTTGAGGTCTTCCAGCTCTTTACCAAGGAGAAAGAGAGGCAACGACCTTGTCAGGTATCTTACCTTTCTCAACATCGCTTAGAGAGTTATCGATAATCTCCAAGGCCTTATTAGCTTCTTCTTGAGAGAGATTATAAGCTGGGCAAATTCGAAGCACTGATTCACCAAGCGTTGTCAGTATTAATCCTAACTCACCTGATCGCCAACACACCTTTGAAGCTTCAAGTCGTGCAGGTTCACGAGTTTTTGGGTCCTTCACTAAATCTACACCAATTAGCATTCCCTTGCCACGAATTTGACCAATTAGTGGGTGATCTTTTTTCATTTCTTCTAATCGTTTCTTAAGATAGCTTCCCATCTTTCGACATTCTCGGATGAGGTTTTCTTTCTTGATTACTTCGATAACAGCGAGTGCTACCGCACAGGCGATTGGATTCCCAATACCTGTGCCAATTGCAGAGGGAGGTTTCAACTCATCCATCACTGTTGCTCGACCGATAACACCACTTAGCGGAACGCCTGCGGAGAATCCTTTACCAAAGGCAACCAAATCAGGTGTCAGGTCGTACTCACTCGATAAAAACCATGAACCACATCGCCCACACCCAGTTTGAATCTCATCAAGTGCAAAGAGCATATCGTAGTCTTGGCAAATTTCTTGGAGTCCTTTCAACCATTCAGGGGGCGGGAAAATGTATCCTCCATCAGAGCCGACAGGCTCGGTGATAATCGCAGCAACTTCGTCAGGAGGAACGAGATGTTTTAGTACCGTTTTCAAATAGTCTAAACAAACTAAACCGCAATCAGGGTATTCTTGCTTAAAGATACAACGGTAACAATCAGCAAATGGAACATGGTAAACCTCCGGAATGAAGGGACCCAGATACCGTCGTTGGATCGTTGAAAATGCACTCAAGGATAAAGCGCCATATAGTGCCCCATAATAGCCTTTAAGGAAGGTAATGATCTTTGTTCGCCTTGTTCCCACTCTAACAAGTTTTACTGTAAGATCCATTGCGGCCGCGCCAGCAAGCTGATAAATCGTCTTTTTGGAAAAATCTCCAGGTGGCAGTTGGTTTAGCTTTTCAGCCAAATCAACAGCTAGTTCATGGTATCCGTAAAGTGGTGGATGATGAATTAACTGGTCGGCTTGTTCCTTGATGGCATTCACAACGGCGGGATGTCGGTGGCCAATTGGAAGGGCGGCAGCTCCGCCTAGAAAATCAATATAGCCATTTCCATCCTTATCCCATACTGTGGAACCCTCAGCATGAACAGCAACTACGGGGTAGTAGGCGAGGCGGAGGGCTTGTCCAATTGCTTTCCTGTCGCGCTGAACGACTTTCATTCCTTTCTTAACTAACTCCATTTAGACCAACTTTTTTAGTTACTTTTTACTATGGAATGGTTTTCCTGCACCGATTTCGATTAGTGTGTTTCGGTAAATTCAGTACCCCAACTATCCACTGCTAGTATTGCGTCTCTCACCATTCCCGGTGAAATGGCGATAGGCATGTTACCCATTGTGTCTTTGGGGTCACAGGCTTTTTCAGCAGCAGTACCAAGATCTTCCGGGTTGATATCACCAAGTTGTACGAGGGTTATGGGGAGACCAACCTGATGTTCCCATGCCATTATCCGCTCAATTTCTATTGGCTCACGGTTTTCAAGCATCATTTGCACTAAGACACAAAATGCAACGACTTCGCCATGATTTGCATTTACCCCAGAGATGAATGTGAGACCGTTGTGAATAGCATGTGCGGCTGCTAAGCCAGTACTTTCAGCACATAGACTACTGAGAAGCTTGATGGATTCAAAAATTCGTTCAACAAAGGGAGTCACAAGTTTCTGTTCGAGGTCCTTTGCAGCTCGATAACCATAGGTTAACAGGTTGTGTTCGCACAACTCTCCAATCCAAGGTGATACAGTGGTTGGACGCCCAAATAAAAGGCTGGACGCTTTCGGTTGGGCAACACACGCCTTTGCTTCGATGTTAGCGCCCAATGCGTCGCCCATTCCCCATACTGTGAACTTCGCAGGAGCCGTTACAAGAATCTCAGGGTCCACTAACACCAAATCGGGATTCTTTGGATAGAAGAGGTATTCAAGCCATTCATGCTTTTCATTATAAATGACTGATAGCGCGCTTGCATCTGCGTTAGTAGCACATTGGGTTGGTACACAAGCGACAGGTAAATGTAGCTTATATGCAACCGCTTTTGCCGTATCAACTGCAACTCCGCCGCCTACACCTATGATGATGTCAGCCTTCTCTTTCTCCCCAATTTTGCGGAGACGATCGATTGTTGGATAAGTTGACATCTTAACCGTGTTGTCTAATGCCACAATATTGACAATTGATTCATTAAGACTCGTTTCGATTCGTTTTTTTGTTATCCTTAATGCTGTTTTTCCACCTAAAATAAGCGCATGCTTGCCAATTTTAGTGATGTGCATCCCCACTTCATCAAGCGCTCCACGTCCTTGCACAAATCGGCTTGCAGACCCAAAGATTTTCATTTTACTTGGTTCCAATTTTTTCACCTAAGATGAGGATTTGGCGAAGAGCTTTTGGAAGTAACTCCTATAAATTTTCGACGCAATCTTTGGTCCTGTTCCAATTCAATCCAAAACCCTTTAGATAATAAGTAAATAGGTAAGCTCATGACCTCTATTTGGCTTCCAAGCAAAAAGGAGATTCCAAAGCTGCTAAGGGGTTCCTATCGTACGGATGTGAATGGTTGGATTCGTCTGCACTTGTCAGGCGATTACCAGCAGATGGGATTTCAACATGGATATTGGCTTGCCCAAGAAATTCAAGCTAATGTGAAACAGACGGGGGTGTTTCTTGACAAAGCTGAAAAGTATCCGTGGAAAAAATTCCGTGCAGATTCAGAAAAAATCTGCTGGCACATGACGCCTAAAAAACTTCAAGATGAAATTCAAGCCGTTGAAGCCGGAATGCGACTCCGCGGCATAAAAGGTATCAGCTGGAAGGATATTCTCGCAATAAACGCCTATGGGGATACCCTTTCTCGTCATTATGCTAAAGAGCATGAAAGAAATCGAGACACTCGGAGAAAAAGTGGTCATTGTAGTGCTTTCATTGCCACGGGGAATGCGACAGAAGATCGACGGATTGTGCTCTGCCACAACACTTGGTTTTCCTATATCATCGGAACAACCTATAATATCATGATGAGTTTAGCCCCCACCGAGGGGCATAGAATGTTTATTCATACCTGGCCTGGAGCTGTTGGTGGATCAACCATAGATTGGGACATGAATGACTCGGGAATCATGTGTGCTGAGACAACTATCACCGGAGCAAGTAAATTCAAAGAAGAGGAAATTCCGTATTTTGTCCGGGGTCGACTTGCTATTCAATTTGCGGATTCAATTGATAAATGGATGAAAACAATGATTGAGGGGAATAATGGCGGGTGGGCTAATGCTTATCTTGTAGGAGACACCAAGACCAACGAGATTGGTTGGTTAGAACTTGGGATTTTTGAACATGCAGCACGTCGAACGAAAAGTGGTTATTTTGTAGGTTCGAATTGGGCATTAGATGAGAATGTAAGAAAGGAGTGTAAAGGAATTTCCTTTAACGAGAAAGCAACTCATTCTTGCGCCTCAAGAACCCAACGCCTTCTTCAACTTATGGAGCAGCATAATGGCCAAATAAATGTTGAAATTGCTCAACAAATCATAAGTGACCATTTTGATGTGTCTTTAGGAAAAGAGCAACCTTCTGCAAATACGATTTGTGGTCATACGGAATATGATAAACGGGGATTAAAAGAATGGAAATGCGGTCCATTTGAAGCGTTTGGTGCAACAGATGCAAAAGTAGTAACAAGTGCATTAAGTGAAGCAGGATCTTGGTGGGCACATTGGGGACCTGCCTGTAATTTGCAGTTCAATTCGAAGAAATTCTTCTCAGCTCATCCCGAGTATGCGTGGCAGGCACCCTATACCCATGATATAATTCCCCATCCCTGGACACTATTCAAAGCTGATAGCGAATGGGGAAAATAGGGGCAAAGATCTTTTGATAAATGGGCACTGAAATAGCCAATTCAACCTTGAGTAAGCATGAAGTGCTTGACTTTGCTGCCTTCAATATCAATAAGGGCACCGCGGAGAACGCCTTCAAGGTATTCGCTGCCGGGGTTCAACGTGAGTGTTTTCCCGATTTTGTGGAACCCGCGTGATTCATGAATGTGGCCATGCAACCCTAGAAGAGGTTGATATTTTTCAATGGCGGCACGTACAGCCTTGCTTCCTACAGGTTGATCTTCAATTCGTCCTCCCTTGGTCTTAATTTTCAGCTCACCACCATCCACTTCAGCTAAGACAGGACACAAGTCAAGAGTTGAATCATAGGGCGGAACGTGCATATTGAAAATCGATTTCGAAGGGTCCTGTAATTTTGCTGCCATCGCTTCAATTCGTTCTTCTAATTGATCCTCTGGGAGATCTCGTGGACATTCCCAAGGTGTAATGTTGCCATGTCCGAGGGAAATCATTTCGTGCTCATCGTCAACCATTACGACCTTTTCATCGGGATTGATAACATAATCTGAAATAGCCAAAGCAGAATCAATTGCGAAACGATCATCATTACCCGGACAAACAAACATTTTGATTTCAGAGTCACCTAGCCGTTCTTCAGCTAACCGAATCCAGCGCTCAAGCTCATCATGCATCACTTTGTTGAAGAGCGTATCAATTTCCTTTTTACTCTCACTAATTTTGTGAATTTCATCAGCGGACCCAATATATGGATAGTAGCCACTATTTCGAATGACTTTAAGAATTTGATCGAGATCTTCTTGGGAATCAATCTCATAGGCTTTATTCATAAAAGTTGTCGAATAGTGGTCCCCATCCTGTTTAATCGGAATAATTGCTTTGCCAGTTATATCCCCTCCCATTATGACAACATTTGCTTCGTAGAATGGTCCAGCATTTACGAATTTTCGCCAACATCGTTCAGAGCCATGTATATCAGTTGTGAAGAAAATGCGAGTTTTCATCTTCTATACCTAACCATTAGTTTGCTTTAAGCAAAGAATTCTCAGATGAGAGAACTGTAATAGTAGTTCATCGAAAAAGGAGGTCTGGAAATTAAAGACTTTCGAATCGATAAAGGTTTATTGATTTCCAAATTCGACTAGATTATACCTGTATTCCGTGCGATTCGTCTAGCTGCTTCTTTCGTTAACCCACGTTCTCCAAGAATTGTGTATCGTTGGGGATTTATTGTATGTGCCGTCATTAGTGCTTCGACTATGTCGTTAGGATTAATGTTAAGTTGTTTAGCAGTTGTTGGAGCACCGATTACTGCTAAAGCGTTACGTATTTTCAGCCAATCAATGCCGTGAAGGTATGCCATCATAATTGTGCCTAAAGCAGCTTGTTCCCCATGAAGTGCAGGTTTCGGTGTAATTCGATCAAGGGCATGACTGAATTTATGTTCAGCACCACTTGAAGGTCTACTCGACCCTGCTATTCCCATAGCTATTCCGCTTGCAATCAATGCTTCTAAAACAAGACGGGCACTTTGAAGATCATAAGGCTTAATCAGGTTAGCATTTTGCATTATTACTTCTGCTGACATTAAGGAAAGAGAGGCGGCATAGTCACCAAAATAGTCATAACCAAGATTCTTAGCGAGCTTCCAATCGCGGATAGCGGTAATATTTGCGATTAGATCACCACAGCCTGCAGCAGTAAAACGAAAAGGCGCTTGAGCCACAACTTGTGTGTCAGCAATGATAGCAATTGGTGAATGTCCCTGTATCGACACTGAGGTACCAGCTTGTTTAATTGATGCGCGAGGACTAGAAAGACCATCATGAGAGGCAATCGTTGGCACACTAATGAAAGGACGATTCTCACGAGCAGAACTTAGTTTTGCTGTATCTATAACTGATCCGCCACCATACCCAATAACAAGATCAGCGTTATGTTGTTTGATAAGATCTTGTGATTCCGCAACGGCTTCAGTAGTTGCCCCACGTATTGTAAGGAGTTCTACACGGAAGTCAGCTTCGATTAAAGAATTCACTGCATGTTTTCCAACGAGTTTCAAGACACCTTTGTCAGTGATTAAAAGTACTTTTCGTAATTTGGTGATGTTTTTACTCACTTCACCCAATCGTTCAATGGCCTTGGGACCAATTAGAACTTGTTTGGGTAATTGTATGTGATGTGGTGTTCCATCAGATGACATGTTGAGTAACTTTCCTGCTGTTTGCTATCAAAAATATTTCCAGACCCTGATTGATGGACTAAATAGAGGAATCACTAAAAATGATTTCGCAGTTCAATTTCTTGTAAAAGTGAATAGTCAACTTATACACCGCTTATATTGAATATGCATAATGTTAGCGATTAGTGCTTTTTGCAGATTCCTCAAAAAGAACATTAGAGAAGTAACGGTTTTATACAATATCCACGCGAGAGGGGGGCGTTTGGTTATTTCGAACCGAACACGCCATAAAAACTCATTCTTGAGTTGAAAAAAATGGGCGAAGAAATATTTGTACGAAAAGCTTCTGGTCTTGTTCGCAATGTCAGTGCATGGGACGCTCTAGTTATGTGCATTCTGATTCCAGGGATCTTTTGGCCTTGGGTTTATCAGATGTGGGCAGTCGGTCTTCACGGTCCCGGTGTATGGATGCCCCTATCAGCACTCATCGCCATCGCCTTCATGATTCCGAACGCCATCATGTACGTTATGTTTAGCGTAGCGATGCCCCGTTCGGGCGGCGATTATGTATGGGTAAGCCGAATCATCCATCCTGCTGTTGGATTCGCAGTAAACTGGTATATCACTTTGATCCTTCTCTCATGGGCAGGACCCTTTGCTTCATGGATTGTCGAATGGGGTTTAGCGCCAATTTGGCTAACTTGGGGAACCATGACAGGTGACCCAGTGGGATTAGCCATCTTTGCTTTGCTAAACATCAATGAGGTAAAACTTGCGATAGGTACAGTGATAATCGTACTAATGGCACTCCTTTCGTTCCTTGGATCCAAATGGGAATTCCGAGCCGAATGGCTGGCCATTATTATGGGCTACATTGGGTTAGTGGTGTGGGCCGGTGTAATGATTGCTGGTGCCCCTCTCATTGATGCACGAATGCAACTCCTTTCAGGAGGAGTGCTTTCCTTTGCGTCAATAGAAGCCGCAGCAGTGGCAGGAGGCTGGGTCGTCGCGGCAGCGCTTCCGATTGGACTTGGAGTGACGTTCTTTGCGACAACATATACGACGTTAAACTTCCTTGGATATACAAACTCCGCATATATTGCAGGAGAAATCAAAGGAGTAACGCGGTCGCATATTATCGCCATTATTGGTGCACTCTTCATCTTCGGATTCACTGCCTTTGGTCTTTATGCTGTCTACAACTATGCCCTGGGACCAGTAATTGTCAATAGTCTAGCGTATCTTGATGTGGCGGGAGATCCACTCTGGTGGAACTTATACCCAATTGAACCGTTAGGTAACATTCTGGCAATGTTTGCCACAGATATCCCCTATATTCCACCATTTTTGACTGTCTGTTTCGCTTTTGGTTGCTTTGGTGCTGCACTGGGTCTGTTCATCTCCAGTGTCCGCAACATCTTTGCTTGGTCTTTTGACCGAGTCCTTCCCAGCTCTCTCTCAAAGGTTGATAGTCGATTTAGAGCCCCCTGGGTCGCCATCGTAGTTACCTTCATTATCTGTATGATAATGAATATTCTCTACATCTATACTACAGCCCTCGACTACTTTACATACAGTATACTCGCTTGGTGGATTGCGATGGTCATTGTGGGCATCGCAGGTGTAATCTTCCCATGGCGAAGAAAGGACATCTTTGAACTTGCACCAGACTTCGCTAAGAAAACGATTGCAGGCATACCATGGATTTCCATATTCTCACTAATTTCCATCCCAATCTCAATCTTCATTGGATATGCATCAGTGTCTCCAGCAGTAGCAGGCACAATCGACTGGTCGTTTATGCTTGCTGTAATCGTGACTTTCATTATCGCACCAATCATCTACTACATCAGTTACTTCTACCACAAAGCCAAGGGTATCTCTATCAGCAAAGCTCAAGCGGAGATTCCACCTGAATAGTCAGGGGAATCCCCTTCCCTTCTTTTTTTTCTAGGACAATAGTATCTAGCTAGTTTTTTGATATACTAGTCAAATTGTGACAACTACCATTTTCAGAAAATCGACCAATCACAAATTCCAAAAAGAGAATAGACTCTTATGCAGAAGTAGGTGCCAAATGTGTTTGACTTGGAAAGTCTTATTCGAGAAAGTGTAAGGAATTCGAGTGGGTATAACGTCAGTCATTTTATTCGGGCGTGGTCAAACAGAGACCTTTTGCGCATGATGTCAAATGAAAATCCTCTTCCTCCTTCAAATGCAGTTATTGACGCTATGACAAATGAGCTTAAAACGACTAATTTGTATCCAGCACCTCCGTCTGGACTATGTGAACGCTTCGCCAAGCATGTCCAAATGAATCCAGAGAATATTGCTGTTTGTGCAGGTTCTATGGAAGTAATTGATGTCTTAATTCGAACCTTCGTTGAACCAGGTCAAGAAGTAATAATTCACACTCCAACATTCTCTGCTTATGAGAAATTCGCTAATCTTCATGGAGCCAAACTCACTCCCATAAGAATGGCTCCCCTCAACTTTGAGTATCCATTTGATGCGATGGAAAAGTGCATAAATGACGAAACAAGAATTATGTTCGTATGCACACCAAACAACCCAACCGGAAATTACTGTGATAAAACTGATATTGAGAAGTTGGCCCAACACAACATCATTGTGGCAGTGGATGAAGCTTACGCAGAATACATTAATCAGAATATGACAGCTCTAATTTCCTCCTATCCGAATATTGTCTTTATCCGAACACTTTCCAAAGCATGGGGTCTTGCGGGATTACGAATTGGATATCTTGTTGCCGACAAGCACGTGATTGAATATTTTACTCGAGTAGCACAACCTTTTCACATCTCCATGCCCATTCAACGAGCAGTAGAGGTAGCTTTGGACGACCCGAATTATCTGCGAAAGCGGGTTGAAGCAAATAGAGTAGGTGTTGATTACATTCGGAAAGAATTAGGAACGATACAGGGAGTTGAAACTTTTCCCTCCAGTGGCAATTTCGTTCTAATCAATGCGGGAAATACTGGCTATAACACAGGAGATATAATTGAAAAATTATTAGATCGGGGAATCTTTGCACGAGATATGTCCAGCCATCGATTAGGCGGAGCATATTTCCGAGTAACCGTTAGTTCACCAGAGAACAATCGACGATTTGTCGAAACGCTGAAAAACATTCTTACATCGTAGGAGCCAATAACGCGAATGGAATGGAGAAACCGATGACTGCAAAGAGTGGGTACATCATTGCACACGACTTCGGTACAAGTGGCGATAAAGCCGTTCTCTCAGATCTGGAGGGAAACGTCCTTGCCTCGGAGTATAGAGTATACCCGCTTCTTTACCCTAAATCACATTGGGTGGAACAAAGTCCAAAAGATTGGTGGCAAGCTTTTTGCACCACTACTAAGGCAGTAGCGAAGAAAGCGAAGTCCCCAGATAGCATTCTGGCAATTGCTCCATCAGCCCAGATGATTACCATCATGCCGGTTGACAAACAAGGAATTCCTCTACGAAATTCAATCAGTTGGCTAGATTTACGGGCCACAAAACAAGGTGATTGGCTTCAACAGTATGTTGATGAGATCTACCCGATCCTTGGAATGGCACCATCAACAAAAGATATTGTAAGCCGAATCCTATGGGTAAAAGAAAGAGAACCGAAGATCTATGCGAAAACGCATAAATTTCTGGATTGCAAGGATTTTCTCGAATTCAAACTCACAGGTAATTTTGTCACAGATTGGAGTAACGCATCTCTTTATGGTCTCTTTGATATTCGTGATCATAAATGGTCAGAACGTGTTTGTGATATCACCGATATTTCACCTGAGAAACTCCCAGACCCCTATCCATCAACACACATCATCGGAGAAGTGACACAAGAAGCGGCTCAGCAGATTGGAGTTCCCACAGGCACTCCTGTTATAGCAACAGGAGGCGATGTAGCGGTAGCTGCAATTGGTTCAGGAAGTTTGCGAGATGGTGACAGCCACGTTTGCATTGGAACTGCTACGTGGATTGGTGTAACTACAAAAGAAGTGCTAATTGACCCCCACAAAAGGTACTTAACAATGTGTTCGGGAGACCCCGGCAAAAATATCCTTATGGGCGAAATGGAAACCGGTGGTGCAGCCTTGCGTTGGCTACGGGACACCCTTTGTAACGACCTAGATTCACTAGACTCGGAGGGTATTCCATATTCAAAAATGGATAAACTAGCAGGTAAGGTTCCACCAGGATCTGATAACCTGTTATTTACTCCCTGGATGTCGGGGGAACGTTCTCCACTTAATGATCACAATGCGCGAGGAACCTATTTGGGCCTCAAACTCGGTCACACTCTAGGTCACTTAATACGAGCTGTCCTCGAAGGCGTCGCGTTTAATATTCGATGGATTCTTGATTCTGTAGAAGAAACGGCCCCATTTGTTATTGACAACATCTGTGGAGTAGGAGGAGGGGCCATTAGCGAATTTTGGATGCAAATTATTTCAGATGTAACAGGTAGAGCCATTCGTGTGGTCAAAGAACCTCTTAATGCGGGCTCGATTGGTGCGGCATTGACTGCAGCAGTTGCCCTAGGAATCTATCCAAGTTTCGATGCCTTATTAGAAATAATACCTATCAAAACACGATTGAAGTGCAACCCAGAAACCTATGAACGCTATTCACAACTATATTCGATTTTTAAAATGGCCTATCGTCAGCTTTCACCAATCTTCAATAAGCTAGCTGAGTTGGATGAGCACTAGGATATAAATCGATGAAGGATTATTGATTCTTCACAATCAAAGGAAGTTAATGTTCAATGAACGAGATCTCAAAAGCACCAATGGCGGATAAAGAATTTCTAAAAGAAGCTATTCATATCGTGGACCAAGCAGAGGAACACGGTCTAATTATCCGAATTTTGGGGGCATTGGCAATACGAATGCAAACACCCCACAAACTAGAGCTTCATAAGAAACTTGATCGCTTGGGAGAGGGTGCGATGAGCTTCACTGACATCGACTTCATTGGTCCAAAAAGCCAACGTCGAGAAATTGAGAAGTTCTTTGAGAAAGTATTAGGTTTTGATGTAGACCGCTATGCACTACTAGCTGCTAAAGACCGCTATATTTATCATCATTCTCAAAAGCCCTATCATGTTGATGTGTTTTTAGATTGTTTAGATTTCAGTCATAAGATCGAATTTACTCGTAAGAAAGACGCGCATAGACTATTGCTTGATAAACCCACAATTACTCTAGCGGATCTTGCGTTAGAAAAAATACAGATCCATTCCATTAACGAGAAAGACATCAAAGATCTTATTACGTTGTTCGCCGGGCATGAGCTTGGAATCACAGACAAAGACCCCAAAACCATTAACAAAGCCTACATTACGGAAATCCTCTGTGATGATTGGGGATTTTGGTATGATGCTACAGAGAATCTAAGAAAGGTCATCGATTTTGTCAAGAAATACAACGACGAGGGATTAATTGACCAAAACGAGTGCAACCTTGTAGTTGCTCGCGTTGAACAATTATTAACAGCAATTGATAACACCCCAAAAACAAAGAATTGGGAAAAACGAGCTAAAAAAGGAACCAAGAAACAATGGTGGAAAGATGTCGAGGAGTCCGACCGAGGAGCTGACCAGCACACAATCCAAAAGGATGGTTGGTTCTAAAGCCAAACATATTATTAGTTAATTTTATCCTCTGATGACATATTAGCACCCAGAAGAGGGATAAAAGAGCGCTATCCTCAATCTGTTTTTTTATCGAAATGAGGATTTCAGAAAAAACTTTGTGGTAGTAGAAGGCTTTTTTAGCAGAAGCGAATCATAGTGGTGACCCACTGGAGAGTGCGCCATGTGCAGGTACTATTACCTCCTCCGTTGAACGCGATTGTCACGTTATTGATGATTATTATCTTTCCGGGGTTCCTATTCCTGACAGGCTATGCCTTTTACATGGAATGGGTAGACCGCAAATTCTATGCGGACCAACACCACCGCATTGGTCCCTTATACACCGGCTGGCGGGGAATCCTCCAACCTCTTGCTGACTTTGTCAAGTTAATGGCCAAGGAAGATGTGACCCCAGCAGCAGCTGATAAAATTGGGTTTACTCTGACGCCGATCTTGGCGTTAGCGATTCCCATCGCTGTGCTCATGTTGGTGCCGATTGCCATTTCTCAAACGCCCTTCTTTGTTGTAACCGGAATCATGTACTTCGAAGGTGACTTACTCATGATCGGCTTCTTTAGTACCATGTTTACTTTGATGCTGTTTATTGCCGGGTGGTCGTCATCGAACCGTTTTGGATTCACTGGAGCCGTCCGGGGTATCGTGCAGATGCTCGCATATGAAATTCCCCTTCTTCTTGCCCTCTTCGCCGCCGGCATGGTCGCTGGATCTCTTAGCCTAACTGGCGTGGTCATCTACCAAGCCAACCTCGGCCTACCACTCATTGTGAATCCCGCATTCATTGGACTCTTCATCGTCTTTCTGATTGCGGCGCAAGCGGAAGCAGAACGCATTCCCTTTGATGCCCCTGTTGCGGAAACTGAAATCGTTGGAGGGTGGGAAACCGAATTCTCTGGCAAAAAACTCGCCTTCTTCCGCCTCTCCAACAACTTCGAAGTCTTACTTGCTGCAGCCCTAGGTACAGCTGTCTTCCTAGGTGGTCCCCTTGGGCCCGAAGTCTTTTTGGTGTTCCTAACCAACGGAGGGTTTACCCCTGGCATTACCATTAACTCCGGACAATACATGACCTGGGTTACCGCAAACATGCCCTACCTTCTCAACCCCGGAATTGCGGCCATCTATTACACCTTCTGGTTTATCCTAAAAACTACCTTTATCGTCCTCATCTTGTCCAACATGAAGGCATTGATGTCCCGTTGGCGCATCGACCAAATCGCCCAGGATAGTTGGAAATGGGTCATCCCTATAAGCCTCCTCATGGTAGGTATCCTGTTAGCCTGGCCTTTGTTCATGGACTTTATTATCGCCCTACTCCCATAGGAGAGTGAAAAGAAAACATGCCACGACCTGGAGCAATGGAAGGCGAAATCCTCGGCACTGTCCTCCGACGGAAGACCGCCACGATTCGCTACCCCTTCCAAGAAGCCGTCCGCCCTGAACGTCTCCGCGGACAAATCGAATACGACCTCGAAAAATGCACCGGCTGCGGCCTCTGCAGCCGCGAATGCCCTGCCACCGCCATCGAAATGGTCGCATCCACCAAAACCAAAACCCAAAAGAAACCCCAATTTCGCTTCGACCGCTGTATCTGGTGCGGAACCTGTGAAGCCGTGTGTCCAAAGAAAGCGATTACAATGACGCCGAAGTTTGAAATGGCGGCATTTTCATTGAAGGATGAGCATTTGTTCGTTGTCTCCGAAGATCCAGAACCCGCGGAATCAAAAGAGTAGGAAAGAGCAATATCCGTTGGTTCTTCACAGTTTAACCTAAGAGTGGGTACTGTATTATCGTGAATTTCAAGGAGTGCTAATCCTTTTAGGAATGTAGTTACTGGGTATTTTTGGGCGATGGAGTGTACATCGTTATTGTTTATCTTTTGTTTTTTCTTTTTTTAGGTTTGCTTATTGGCGGTTTCTATTGGTATTTAGAGGAAAAGCGGAGGCGGGGACGCCGGTGGTTGGCGAGTAAGGGAGAGGTGATTCCGGATTTAGTGACACAAGATAGTGTTCGGAAATTTTCAGATCCAGATATCAAACGAATAGACCTGAAGGAGTTCAAAATAGATCGTATACGTTTCTATCGGATGCGAGTGCACCTGCGTTTAGATACCGGAATCAATTTTGAATTAACCTCCAAAAAACATCGAAATGGTAAAGTCTATGAATTTGGGGAAGGGGAGACGGGAGTTGATTCTGTTGATAAGTTCTTTTGGGTGGAAAGTCCTGATGCAAAAGCGGCAGCCCAAATCTTGGGCGCTCCGAAGGTTCAAAACACTTTGGATAAGATTCATGTGATTCATTCCCTCCAGGTTATGGGGGATGAAATTGAGGTTGTTTTTCGTTTCTGGAATTCCTGGTTAGATCGTATTTATGATTTCGTTTTGGCTTTGACACACGAAATGATGGACCAAATATAAGTTGGTGAAATCATCTATCCACTTTGGCTTGTCGTGTTATGCATTTCTAATGCTGCCCTTTCAGCCGTTCCAGTAAACGGTCAACGACATGTTGGAAGGCTTGGGCGACGGGTGTTTTAGCTTCTGTGACGATGAAGGGTCTGCCTTCATCTGAAAGGGTCATAACCCGTGGATCGAAGGGGAGGTCACCTAAGAAGTAGATATTGAGGTCTTGGGCGGCATTTTTGCCGCCACCTTTGCCGAAGAGGTTGGTGACTTTGTTGCAGTGGGGGCAGTGGAAGCCGGACATGTTTTCGATGAGGCCGAGGATTGGGACATTCATGGTGCGGGCCATGGTGGCGGCTTTGCGGGAGTCGAGGAGGGCGACTTCTTGGGGGGTGGTGACGATGATGACACCGTCAAGGCTGGGGATGAGTTGCATGATGCTGAGGGTTTCGTCGCCGGTGCCGGGTGGGAGGTCGATGATGAGGTAGTCGAGTGTGCCCCAATTGACTTTAGAGAGGAATTCACTGATCACGCGCATTTTGAGAGGACCGCGCCAAATGACAGGGGTGTCCGCAGATTGGAGGAGGAATTCCATGGAGACGGTGAGGATGTTGAGGGGACCGAGGACGGGTTCGAGTCCGGTGTCGCCGCCGATCATGCGGGTGCCTTCGAGGCCGAGCATCTTGGGAACGTTGGGTCCGGTGATATCGGCGTCGAGTATGCCGACAATGTTACCTTTCCAAGCGAGGGCGGTGGCGAGGTTGACGGCAACAGTGGTCTTGCCGACACCGCCTTTACCGGAGAGAATGACAATTTTGTGTTTCACGTGCCGCATTTTTTCAGCGATTTCTTGTTCTGCACTTGTAGGGGCGCCGACCATGAGGTCTTTAGGGATTTTACCTGAGGATTTTGTTGTGTCTTTCGGCATAGAAGTAATCACGACCAGAGACTAGTCGGGTAGTTGGTGCTTTATGGGGAATACCTTTAATCTTACGCATCAGCAAAACATCAAAAATCCTCAAATCGATGAGTTTACCAATTATTGAATCTTGATACGTGTTAGGTGCATTGTATGGTAAAAGTGATAGCGCATCGTGGGACGGGAAAAGGCTTACTTGAAAACACCCTCACAGCCTTTCAGACCGCAATATCGTGGGGAGTGGGTTGCATTGAGTGTGATGTTCGAAGTTCTCGTGATGGAGTTGCAGTTATTATTCATGATTTATCATTGGAGCGGCTATCCAATGAACCTAGAAAAGTGGCAGAATATTCACTGACTGAACTGCAAGCAATGAAGATTCACATTGGTGATCGAATTCCTTCTTTGGTCGAATTCTTAGAGTTAGTAAAACCACACAGGAATCTAGAAATCAATCTTGATGTCAAAGCCGTGGGTCTGGAAGCCCAGATAATGCAGCAGATCAGTGAATACGACTTAGTTCATCGAACGATGATCTCGTCGTTTATTCAACTGGTTTTGAGCGAGTTTCGTAGCCTTAATGACGAGATTGCGACAGCTCTGTTATATGAGTATGATTTGCGAAACTCCACAAAGGTGGCTAAGGAGCTTGGATGTACTGCAATTAATCCACAGTTGCAATTTACTGATTCGGCTCTTGTGCGTACTAGCCACCAAGAGGGATTAGAGATTAATCCGTGGGTAATTAACGAGCCAGAGGAGATGCAGCGATTCATCGACATGGAAGTAGATGGGATTATTACTGATTTTCCACCTCGTTTGCTAAAGATACTCAACCGTGGAGGTGTATGAGAGTTGCGTGATTTGCTGCGTGAGTTAGTCTTAGCTGACGCACCACCAGGCCATGAAAATGAAGTTCGTGATATTGTCATTCGAGAATTAGAACCACTTGTTGATGAACTACAAGTCGACACATTAGGAAACGTGATTGCTACCAAAGAAGCAAAGGAAGAAACGACATTCATGCTGATTGCCCATCAAGACGAGGATTGGGCATTGGTACTGACCTACATCGACAACGAGGGATACTTACGGTTCAATCGGTTGGTTGGTCACCGATGGAATATTCTTGGACAAAGGGTAACTGTTCACGGAAAACAGGGGAAAATTCCTGGTATCGTGGGATTGAGTGCGCCTCACATTATTCCACTGAATGAGTATCAGCGAGGTTATCAACCAGAATTTGATAAGATGTTCATAGATTGTGGGGCTCAAAGTGCGGAAGAAGCGCGAGCGATGGGGTTGGAAATTGGTCAATTTGTGACTGCAAAAAAAGATCTTGTTGAACTGAGTAATAATCGACTATTAGGTAACTGCTTTGATGACCGCGTAGGACTTGTGGCAATGATTGAAACGTTTCGTCGAATCCAAAATCAGAAATTGCCAATGAAGGTGGTAGGCGTCGCTTCAGTGCAAGAGGAGTTGGGGACTCGAGGTGCGGGACCTGCATCATTTAGTGTAGAACCAGAATTTGCCGTAGCCCTTGATGTATCACCAACTGGTGACCATCCAAACATCAAATCAGGTCTCATATCCGTTAAACTTGGACATGGACCTGTGTTGTTAAAAGCCGATCAGTTTCATGTCACGTCAGATTTGATGAACAATTGGGTTGTTAAAATCGCTGAGGAACAGCAAATACCATTACAGGAAGCTACATTGGGTGCCCCCATTCACTTTGGGACCGATGCCGCCGCTGTTGAAATTACAAAATCAGGAAGCAGGGCAACATCATTGCTGGTTCCTGCTCGCTATTTCCATACCGTGAATGAGGTAATTCAGTTTTCAGATGTTGAATATACGGTTCACTTATTGATAGAATTAATCAAAGCCCTTAATCAACTGAGAAGTTGATAATTTGTGTGAAATCCGTGAGACGGTATATTGTTCTACTCGATGAGGCCGAGGTCGCGCATATGATCGGCGAGGAGATAGATGGCTTTTCGAGTGATGGTTTCTTTGTTTGTACCAGCGCAAACGATACGTCCGCTGCTGAAGATGAGGAAGACGGCTTTGGGAGTTTTCATTCTGTAAATGAGCCCCGGGAAGACTTCGGGTTCGTACAAGCAGCGTTCTAAGGCCATCTGAGCCATATCGAGATCTACACGACTATGGAGATCGCCGGAGGCGACGATGTTTTGGATGGTGATTTTGGGAACCCCAGAAACGGTGATACCGGCTTTCCGGATCTTAGCGATTACGTTTTCGACAGCTTTCTCAGCTTCACTTTCGCGGCGTAATCCGGTGATGACCATTCGTCCACTGTTGAAGACAAGGATGGTAGCTTTGGGGTTTTTTACGCGGAGCATTAACCCTGGGAATTGTTCAGGATTATATTCAGCATCCCGTTGTTTGCGGGCAAGAAGATTGAGATCAATTTTGGCGTCGACTTCGACGCTGGCAACGACATTTTCAATTTTATATTTGGGTCTTTTGGGCAAAAGAGAGACCTCCCAGTCCGGTGGAGTGTGCTTTATAAACTTTTTAAAGACGGTTATAGAGTGGTTGAAGCCCTTATAAACTTTTTATAGGATTCCAAGCGCCGACTAGAAAGGAGAAAAGAAGGGATTTCCGGCTCATCATGAGCCGGATTGGTTGAGGTTCTAAGTGTATGGACCTGGAGTTGTGTCGATAGCGTCGCGTTGGGTGGACATGGCATCAATGTATTCCTTGTAAGCCTTGAGCATTTCAGTGGTGACGCTAGGTTTGATTTTACTCATAGCGGCTTCGAAATGTTTGTTTTTAACATTAGTAAGTTGTTCCTCTTGGCGGATGGCATTCATACCCGCTTCACGAACGAGATTCGCGATGTCAGCTCCAGAATAACCTTCGGTAGCTTTTGCGATTTTTTCTAAGTTGACGTCATCTGCGAGGGGCATGTTGCGGGTGTGAACCTTGAGTATTTCCATTCGTGCCTCTGTATCAGGTGGTGGTACCAAGATAATTCGGTCAAAGCGTCCAGGTCGAAGGAGTGCCTTATCGATGATTTCAGGACGATTAGTCGCTGCGATAACAACGACGCTTTTCAGTTCTTCCATCCCATCCATTTCGGCAAGGAGTTGGTTTAAGACTGATTCGTAGACATGGCTGCCTTGCCATTGCCCGCGTGCAGGGGCAAGGCTGTCGAGTTCATCAAAGAAGATAATACTGGGAGCTACCTGTCGGGCTTTACGGAAGATTTTTCGAATGCCTTTCTCGGATTCGCCGACCCACTTGCTGAAAATCTCGGGGCCACGGATTGCGATGAAGTTGGCTTCACTTTCAGTGGCAACGGCTTTGGCAAGCAAGGTCTTCCCACCGCCAGGTGGTCCAACGAGGAGAATGCCTTTAGGTGGTTGCACACCAATTTTTTCAAATTTTGCTGGATACTTTAGAGGCCACTCAACAGCCTCCCGGAGTTCGGCTTCAACTTCCTTCAGCCCCCCTACATCATCCCATGAGACTTTGGGGATTTCGAGATAGACTTCGCGGAGCGCAGAAGGTTCTGCACGTCTTAGGGCGTCTGTAAAATCCTCAGCAGTGACTTCTAAATTCTCAAGCACATCTGGGGGTAGGGGTTGATCTTCTTCAAGATTAATTTGTGGAAGGAGACGGCGAAGAGTGTTCATCGCTGCTTCACGGGCAATAGCGGCAAGATCTGCTCCGACCATACCATGAGTGGAATCTGCAAGAGCATCAAGGTCGACATCTTTTGCAAGGGGCATTCCTCGTGTATGGATGAGGAGAACCTCTTTGCGACCATTACGTGTGGGAACAGGAATCTCGATTTCCCGGTCAAACCGTCCTGGGCGACGAAGGGCGGGATCGAGGGCATCTTGGCGGTTGGTTGCGGCAATGACAATAACACGTCCACGTCCTTGGAGCCCATCCATGAGAGCGAGGAGTTGAGCGACAACACGTCGTTCTACTTCTCCCTGTACCTCTTCACGTTTAGGAGCAATACTATCGATTTCATCAATGAAGATGATACTAGGAGCCCGTTCGGAGGCTTTCTCAAAGAGTCCGCGGAGGCGTTTTTCGGATTCCCCATAGAACTTGCTCATAATTTCAGGTCCATTGATAGATATGAAATTAGCATCAGATTCACTGGCAACTGCCCGTGCAAGAAGGGTCTTACCAGTGCCAGGCGGCCCAAAGAGTAAAACCCCCTTTGGTGGATCAATTCCCAAACGATCAAAGAGGACAGGATGTTTGAGGGGGAGCTCGATCATTTCTCGCACACGATTGATTGCTTCATCCAGACCTCCGATATCTTCGTATGTCACGATTGGCGTTTTTGCTGTGACTTCTACGGCTTCGGGTTGGATTTGAATGACCGTGTCCTCTGTAATTTTCACGACCCCTTTTGGAGTGGTATTGGTAACGACAAACTTGATTTCTCCAAGGGCGAATGGGGTGCCGCTTCCACGCATCATAGCTTCGAAGATTGAGTAGTCTCCACTTCGATAAGCGCCGGACCCGGCCGTGCTAATGATATCCCCTGAGGCTATAGGGCGTTGATTTAGACTGGGTTTGACGGCATCACCTTCAGCAACGATACGAACGCCACGTTGGGCAGGAGCTAGTTCGACTCGTTTTGCCGCGGGGGGATCGATGCGTCTAACTTCGACGAATTCTCCGATTCCAGTGCTTGAATTACTGCGGACAAGTCCATCCATGAAGATTTTTCCTGATCCGGCGTGAATGGATTGGCCACGCCAGACGCGGGCACCTGTGGTCTTTTTTCCTGTGATTTCAATAATGTCGCCAGATGTTACCCCGAGACGTTCCATGACTTTGGGGTCAACACGGACGATGCCACGTCCGGCTTCATCGCTGGGGAGGGAGACGACGCGTAATTGGATTTTGCTTGACATTTAATCAAATTCCTCCGTCATTTCAGATAAGCGTTTACGAACAGATTGGAACTCAGACGCCATTAACTGGAAGAGCGCTTCATAGGTATCAAAGTAGTGGTCGATCATCGCTCGAAGTAAGTGGTCACCATCTTTAGTCAACCGGTAGTATCGGCGCATAGGACCACGACCTTCACTGCGTATTTTGATATCGCCCACTATCCAACCTTTCTCTGCAAGACGATTAAGTAAGGGATAGATGGTTCCGGGTTCCATTTGAATCCGTCCCGCTGACATGTCATCAATTAGAGCGCTAATCCGTGCGCCATAAAGGCTCTCTTGTCGAAGTAGGGTGAGTACCCAGAACTCAAGGATGCCGCGGTTGATTTCACGGGTCCATTCGCGAAGTTTATCATTTGTTTTGTCAGTGGGGGATTCAGTCATTGAAATTAACTCCAAATATATAGCATGGCTATATATAGTTTGACAAAGCAGTATTACTATCCTATTTAAACCTATCGAAAGACGAAACCAAAAACCGCGACACAGAAGACCTAAATTAAAAAGGATCTTCGAAATGCTACCTAGGCAGAAAGACTGCGACAGCCTCCCACTCAAAGAGAAGTGGGCTCCAGACTTTTCCTTGCAGTTACGCTCGTCGCCAAGGTGCATTTGCCCCCAAGCTTACCAAGTTCTGATGCAGCTTTCCCCCGCACCTGCCCCTTTTGCAGGGCAATTTCGTGCCAAGCGGGAGGGGGCACCATGCACATAGATCCAGCCTTGCAGCTTAATGACTAGTACGATAGAAACATAGTCGGGCAGACCTTAAGCCGTTATAGGAAAACCTATAAAGTCCACAATTCTTCATCGGTTGAAGGGCCAAAATCTGCTTACAGTCTTTGATGGTGATTCAAGTAATGTACACCCATCCGAAAGCGAGAAGTATCTCGCCGACAAAGTTAAAAGACGCATCTGACATTGGCTCTGAATCCTAAGAATAGTAAGAGCAAGGTGGCCAACTAGTGAAACTGTCAGTCCGCATTTGTACCTTACTGATTGCAGTGTTGTTCCTAACCACAATTGTGGGTTTACAGAGCTTCACACCTATTAGAGCTGACCCCAATATTCAGATCACTGATGTTCAGGTGCCTTCAGAAGTTGCTCAAGCGGGTAGAGGCCAAGTTCTAGCAACAGTTCATAATTTGCTGAATACTTCGTTTGAGGGATTTGCCCACTTTTCGGATGAATCAGGAGAAATCCGAAGTATTAACCTCATTAATCCATTAAGCGATATAGTAAACTTCACAATTGGTCCTGAAGAGACCACCACCGTGACAGTTAACTATGAAGTGAACGAATCTGCAGCAATTGGGCTACACATTGCCACTTTTGAGATTAATGTAGGCGGATTTTCGTTTCTATTTAATCAGTACCCGATTACTATTCTACCAGTTGCAACAATTACTAGTGTTACACCAGGAGTGGTCTTTGCCCAAGGACAGCCCGGCTTGCTCTTGGTCTCAATCGAAAATCGAGTTGACCGAACTAGGTCAGTGCGAGTAGAGGTTTTTGGACCAAAAATCGTGAATTCAACACAGGATGTGGAGTTAGCCCCGGGGAACAACCAGCTAGCTATATCGCTGATGCCTAATGTTTCCCACGTATATGATTTTGGGATGTTTCCAGCAAATGTTTCTATCTACTATTTAGACGAATTGATCAGCAGTAAAGAGGTTATAATTCCTGTGGACATGTCACTCCTCAATAAAGGTGTCGCTGTTATTCTCCCAGTAGGGATCTTTCTTGTCTTAGTGCTCCTTTACGCTGTTCGGAAACGAGGGCGGCTCCGTGCCACTACCACTGAAAGCGAATAGCATTAAGGGGACGTAAAGCAATCCCTACCTTGGTAATGCACAGTAGTTGGTGAACCATGGCCGCCTCTGAATGGACCAAGTTAAGACAAGAAATCCTCAACTGTCAGAAATGTAGACTAGCTGAATCTCGAACCCAAGCTGTTCCGGGTGTCGGTCCTCAAACCACTCATTTGGTAATTATCGGAGAAGCCCCGGGGCGTCAAGAAGACCTTCAAGGAGAACCATTCGTTGGGGCTGCAGGTAAATTACTGACAAAAATACTAGAAGAGTCAGGAATCCCACGAAGCTCGGTGTTCATAACAAACATCGTCAAGTGTCGTCCTCCTGAAAATCGCCAACCCTTTGCTGATGAGCGCAAAGCCTGTCATCCCTATCTTCTTCGACAATTGAATCTCATTCAACCAAAAATCATTGCCCTGGTTGGTCGGGTCCCTGCAGAGACCATTTTAGAAACCACCGTTCGAATGGGAGCGATGCACGGGAAAACATTCCAACGGAATGGACACATTTATTTTGTCATGTACCATCCCGCAGCAGGATTATACAATC
>JBHLPI010000021.1:0-31394 GCA_048939595.1 Promethearchaeota archaeon
GTAACCACCGGCTTTATCATTCTCTACAAACCAACGGATGTCTACTACAATGTATTCCCAGCCAAACTCTTTTAAGGCTCTTAAATCCGGAAACAAAAAATATTGAAACCAGCCAAAAAGCTAAAATTAAAATAAAAATAACCAACCTTACTCTAATTCGCTTAAAGAACACTCGAAACATTCCCTCCAAATTATGGTTAGTTCCTATATTCGGACATATGCTTTATATTTTTGGTTTGGATAATCAAAAAATATTGCAGCTCAAACCTAGAGATACTTAAGGAGTACATAATCAAAGAAAATTAAAGGCGCTTTTCCATTACATTACTGGATGGGTATGGTTTATGGAATCAATCTCTAGCATTTTCAGAAAACTACTGGTTCTCGATTTGCTTTTTAGTTTACTTTTTTTCGTTCTAGTACCAATCGGAGACATGAATCGCAATAACCAGCTCCAACGAATCCCCCAGCAATATAATGAAGGTTCTTTTCAACCAAGTATTGTCTCTGTCGATCGAATACCACTTGAGGTGGAGTACTTCCACGATGTGAATGTTTCGGTGATGGTGCAAAACGCTTCAAACATCGCGCAAGTTACGCTTCATTTTCGTATCAATATAGGCAACTGGCAGACCCAAGCAATGATTAATACCAGTTCCAACACCTTTTGGACGATTATTCCTCAGCAGGCGTGGCGAAACCACGTAGAATATTATATCAATGCCACCGACCTTGGAGGCCTCGTTACTATTGACGACAATGCCACTCGGTATTACAGCTACACCGTAGTTGATACCATTCCGCCAAACATTCAGATTTTTCGTCCCTATCCCGGTGAACACTTCATCGGAGTGGTCACCTATGATATGGACTTCTCTGATCTTGGCAGTGACGTCGACTACAATGAATTGTACCTGAACGGAGAACTTTATGGTCATGGAACTGCTGACGGTTTTACTGGTTCTGGTTTACTGCCGGATGGTGCTTACACCCTTTGGGTGTTGGTGAATGATTGTGCGGGGAATCGGGCTGACGCTCAAGTGCGCTTCTCGGTTGAGAATCCATTTGTCATTCCTGTCCTTGTCTTGGAAGTTATGGCGATTGGATCCGTGATAGTTATCTGCCTTATCGTGGGAGTATTTCTATTCAGCAAAAAACAGTGAAACATGTCAAAAAATGAAATTATGCAAGGACTCAAGGAAATATCTGAGACCAATCGGAACTTTGAGAAAAGTCATATTCTACCACTTTTTATAGCTACCCAAGCGCTCTGGTATAATTAGATGGAAATTTGCTAGTCTGGATAATTTATCAGTAAAGGGTCATTTTTCGCTTGAGCGATTGTAAGCATCTTTTATCCGGACAATATCGCCCCACATTTGAGTGCTCATTTCAAGGATTAGTGTGTCTTCGATGGGGTGGAACTGATGATGAGTTCCCGGGGTAATATGCACGGTGTGACTTGCTTCCAACACTTCGTCCTTATCACCGTAGATAAGACGAATTCGACCAGAAATGATATAGAAGATTTCATCCTTTTTTGTGTGATAATGTAATGAGCTAGATTTGCCTTTAACGAAAAAGAGTTCTTTGAGATTTAGTCCACGAAACGTACCGACCGGGCGTTCATATCCCCACGGTTTCTCTTTTTTCTCACCGAAGGGAACCACATCTTGATTCCCCATACTTTGCATTCGCTCCAAAATAATCTCTAGATGTAGACTTCACATTCCCTCATCAATAATCCGATCAATGATTTTCTGCAACTTTTCGTTATCTTTTATCAGTTCAGGTCTCCAGGATCGACCTTCGTGGATTCGCTCAGGTTCGCCAAGAATTTCTGCCATAACGGCTTCCAAGGATCTAGCTGCACGGGCATCTAATCGCGCACATTGGCCAAAGTAATCGCAATTTTTCACTGTACAGACACTCCCGACATCTAACCGGTAAACGCCAGGCTGAAGCAGAATCGCTTTGACCTGCAAGGGACAGGTGGGCGTTTCGTCGGAGAAGATCCAGATACCGTTTTCTCCTTCTATGACTTTCATCTTCGTCCCGATAATACGACGGGAACCTTGTTCAATCTCGTCAAGGGTTGCTACAACAACCAAATCGCCGAATTCGCCTTTTGCTGGTTTCTTCGTCATCAAGTGTCGCATCCACGATACTTGGTCACTAGCTGAGCTAGTATTATTTTCCTAAGGTGCTTCGCCTTATATGCCTTTACTTCACTTTAGGTCTCGTTTGTAGCCTAATTTCCAAGGTATAAGATAAGACAAAGCAAGAATATCATACCAGCAAACAGGACTAGCACGACGGCAAGCTCAATCGTGAACAATGCTCCTAAGGGATTTCCAATAATAAGGGGCGGGTAAATGAATAGCATAATGAGTACGATAAGAAATACAATCCCGATTAATAATCCACGATGCCGCCGATTGAACAGCATGATTCGTTTCACCAAACGAGTGTTCAGCGTCACAGTCTTTGACCTGTTCCTTTAAGCCTTTCGTCATCGACAAAATTTCGAAGAACGAAGGATGAATAAAAACCTCAAATTAGCAAACCTTTTGAGAAGCTCTTTTCCAGAGGTCTCACCTAGACATTTGGGTGCAACAGCAGTGGCTCTCTCAATTATTTCAATTGCTGCGATTCTAACTCTTGTGAGTGGCATCCTATCTGGTATTGGACATTCTATTCAACGATATGGACTTGATACGCTTCCAGAGTTAACTCCTCGTGCTTTTTATCATCGGCACCTCTACCTTATTTTCGCAATTTTTACAACTCCTATCTGGTTACTCGGGGCTATTCTCGCAGTATCTGGTGCACTAATGCGCTGGCAAGCTTTCTCCCTAGGGGATGTCAGCTTCCTCAAACCTTTAACCAACATCAACATTCTTATTGTCATCGTCGTGGGCGTTCTTTTTCTAGGAGAAGTGATACGCCGATTTGAGTGGGTAGGACTCTTTGCACTCCTCTTAGGGGTCTTTACCCTGAGTCTTTTTGCTCAAGAGCGTATAATAAATACCTACAATGTGTTCTGGTATACATTATCCACAATAGTCTGCGTCATTCTTGTTGTACTCTTCGTTTTGATTGGGTCGCATGAAACCCGCACACCGCGTGAAAAAGAATTATTTTTTGCTCTGGGATCAGGAATTCTCTATGGAATGGCTACAATCTACTTGAAAGCGATGACAATTGAAGTCATCCAAGTCTTAGGCTATTTTAGTGTCTTAGATATACTTTCCCTCTTTATCTTAGTTTCTCGTCCCGCATTCTGGCTTTACCTTATCAGCTCCATCGTCGCCTATTTTCTCCTCCAATGTGCGTATTCTAAACGTCGGGTTTCAGTTGCCTTTCCTGTCAACAACTCTCTCTCGACCATTGTACCAATCATCATTGCCTCGCTCGTATTTGGTGACTCGCTCTTCATTCTCATTAACGGGATGATCCATTTCCCACTCTCGTATCTCCCTGTCTTGGGAATCCTTGCTGTTCTTACTGGCTTACTCCTTCTTCGCCGCTTCCAAGGGAGTTCGTCCTCAACATCACTCGAAAAAATCCCAGTAGACGGTTCACGACTAGGGGAAACTATTAAAGGGCTCTCCTCTCGTGCTCAATACCTGCTTGGTTTCCCAACTTCACACAACGGGTGAAATCATCATGGACCGGTTTCTCTCCCAACTCGATGAAGCCTACGAATCAGGATACGAATTCGTGAAAAGCGGACCTATTCTGTTTAAACGGGCTGATATCAATTCAGTTATGCCTAATGCGGGAACAATCGTTAATGATCGTCGTATTCGTGAGTCATTAGACACAAGTATCGAGCTTAGACAACTTGGTGCCTTTGCTATTGCAGAAGCTGCTCATCAGTCCCGTGTAGGCAAATCTGATTTCTATCCCACACTGGAACATAGCAAGGTGATGAATCGCCTTCTTAAAGATAAATATCCGGATACGTATGACGATTGGGAGTTTATTTTTGATGAATCATGTTGGGGGCTCTCACAACTTGATTTGCTCATTAAAGGACGAAATGTCTTGAGTAATAATATTCGGTTCGCTCCTTGGGAACTTCAAGTCCCTTCAAAGCTTCATGAGATTCCACCAATTCAATTGATTGAAAAACTAAAGAAAGCAGGACATAAAATCGGTTATGTTCAAGATGCCTTTGCTTCAGCTCATAGAGGTGGAAAAGGGAAAGACACCTCTATGCTTGCCCTCCCTGCCTTTCTGAAAGAAAACCAAATCCCCGTTTTTCCCTCAAAACACTTTGTTAATGAGATGCGAAAATATGCCAACATTCATGAGTTAATCATCAAGGGAAAACGCGTTGTCATTGCATTATTTGGTGGAAAAATCAAAGACTATATCGATGTCTTATCCCTCTATCAACGACGAGATAATACAGAATTTCTTGCCGGTTCTCTCCTCAGCCTCATCTTTCTAAAAAGCCAAAATCCAAGGCTTTCGTTTGGAGTCAACGAAGATTTATTTTTCAAAGACATCGGTCAAGATGAACTTAAGCACTTCAAGGCGCATTACATTCCAGAACGTGTTCATTTAGCCCAAGACCTTCTCCTCTCAAGAAATAATCAAATCATAACCCAGTCTATCAACTCAAACACTAATGTTCATGATGATGTCCAAGGTATTGGTCCATTAACGGCTCGGACCTTTGGAGAAATCGTCAAAGGCGCACAACTCTTAATCGTTAATGGGTGTCCTTGCAACATCAATCGGTTTGACGAATTTGGTACACCATTCACTGATTTTCTCCGACAAATTCGAAAACAAAACGCTAACCTAACTATTTATGAATGTGGTGGGGATGCGATTACTGCTATCAAGTTCACCGAGGTTCGAACAGATGTCAGTTCAACCGCCGGAAAACTGGGTCTTCTTGCACCCATGATCGAAACTACTGAAGACTTGGAACGCTTTGCTCCTTCAGTAATCCCATTAATCTCAATCGATTGATAATCTATCAATTGAAGTGTACTTCAAAGGTATGATTTCTCTACTAGGTAATAGAGCGACCACAATGACCACAGAAAGTAGCATTAGGTGTTAATGGAGCTCCACAATGCCAACAAAAGCCCGTACGAACAGGTTCTGCTGGTGGAGCGCTATCTTTAGTCGATAGAGGATAAGTTGGGTTCATCGGTGTTTCTTGCTGTACTTCAGGAGGAGGCGCCCACATTGTTTCTTGGGTTCCACCTTTTCGCCGCTGAATTAGCCAACAGACAAAAAACACAATGATGAGTATCACTGCAGCGGCAATGATGAACCAGATAATCAATCCAAATCCCGTAACAGCAAAAGAATAGTAAGCTCCACCGTTATCATCTGA
Organism: Promethearchaeota archaeon; assembly: GCA_048939595.1. Lineage (GTDB taxonomy): Archaea > Asgardarchaeota > Hermodarchaeia > Hermodarchaeales > Hermodarchaeaceae > Hermodarchaeum. The sequence continues at coordinate 5,363 of JBHLPI010000021.1, forward strand.
CACAGTTCGCCCGCCAGCATCAGTCACTGAAACAAAATATGTCACGGTTACACCAGGGAGAAAAGTTCCCATTGCACCTTGCCATTCGGTTCCATTGACAAAGGCCATGTCAATATGGTACCACCGCGTATCTCCTTGGCGCTGAAAGAAAATTGTTGCATTAACAATCCACGTATCATCCGTAGCATCTAATCGGACAATCACTAAGTCGCCAAAACCAGGAATCTCAGGACTATGACTCACTCCACTAACGATTGGATCTTCTAAATCTACAACAAAATTCGAATGGATGGATAACCGGCGTCCAGAACCAGATAGTACCATAATAAGGGTTGCATTATGTGCACCTGATGTGAGCCCTGTGATATCTTGACTCGTTCCTAGCCCTGAGTATTCTAACACACCATCAATGTATAATTCATAATGGTCAATCCCAGGACCTGCAGCGCTACCAGTCCACTCTACGGTCATGTTCGGTGAAAGAATCGCACTACCATCTATGGGGTTTATGAATTCCATAAAGGCTCGGAGAACAGAAATATTGTATGATTGTCCAACAATATTCTCAATGACCATGGAAAATTGCCCTGTCGAAGAGACATAAGACTTGACCTCACCTAATCCAATATCGAAAGCCCCATCATCAACCTGTAAAGTGCCGGGATGCGAATCAATTACCTTGACAATGCCTTCTCCCGTGTCCAGAGCTTCATCAATATAGGTAAGGACAACCCCTTCACCACCAGCACCTGACCAGGGCAGCGAAGCGTCATAACCGATCTTTCGGCGAACCTCGATAAGAAAATATCGCTCTGAAGTGACATTGATTCGAACCAAATGTGTTCCCGAGGTACTCTGTTCAAGTGGATCGATTACTCCCGTGTAATCCGCGAGTACTTCAACAGTTGTGCTTGCATTGACCCATCCCAACTGGGATTTACACCATCCCATCATATGAGAAGGCTGATCACCTAAACCCATCGGTCCATTCCAGGACCCACTGGCCATCAATCCCCAATGACCAACATAGATATTCCCTGAGTACGAAGTATCATAGAGGTCTGGTAATCCCAGATCATGACCGAATTCGTGGGCGAGTACGCCTACAAAGGAGGGGTCACCAACCGTGCTCTCTTCAGGGCTTACTGATGCACGGCGAATATGGACGCCATCATCAGTAAGGATGTCAAAATTCCACCATTCACTAGACCAATAATCCTTCCAGTCATGACTCAATTCTTGTCCCTGCCCTGCATGAATGATAGTCACACCATCATAGTTACTAAAGTCAACAGATGGGTCAGCCAAAGCAATTGATTCAGACACTAAATCGAAATTCGGGTCGCTGGGGAAAGAAGTGCCGTCTACATAATATTCTCGATTATTTGAGAGGCTTAACCAGCTTGTCGCATCACCATTAACTTGAAGGTTTCCAAACGAAACCTCATCCATATAATCGTTCAAACCTGTAATTGCATTAGAACGGACCTGCGAAGAAGTGAACGTATGGGATTTGTCAGGGAATTCAACTAAAATGACAATTAGGCTCCGGGTTCCCGTCACCTGTTTTGTAGAATAAGAAACATCAGGTGGGGCCGGGCCATCAAGACCGATACGTGAAGCCATTGGCTGAGCAGATGCTAAGGGTTGCACCTGCGAAGTAATGTGTGAAGTGGTTCCCCAGACAAGGGGTGCTGCGCTTAATAATCCTAAAACGAGTATCAGCAGGAAGGCTGAAATGCGCGTTGGTATCTGGGTTCTATCATACTTCATCTAGAGTAACCTCTCAAACCTTCTTATCCATGTTCTGTAATTGAAAGTGTGCAATTTGCAGGTGAATAGTTCACCAATAATCTATGAAACCTCTTAAAAGCCCAGTCATAAACTTTCGGTTCTCTCTATTCCTAGATTTGGTTTTCTGGTTCCTCCGCAAAGAAAATCCCCTTAGGTGGTGGACTCAAACGAATGTTGGAAATCAATTTGCATAAAACTGGAAGCCTAAGGAGAATCTTTTTTCTTTGTGTGCGATTCGTAAATCATTTTTGCCAAGGTATTGAACGCTATGGACACATGATGCCCTGTTTTCGCTGAGGTCTCATGGTACTGAAACAGTCCAAGCTCTTTCGAAATACTTTCTGCTTGTGCACGTGTTATTTTTCGTTCGTTGTCCAAGTCCGCTTTGTTCCCAAGTAAAATGAGTAGGGGCTTTGGACCAACTGCTTCACGAAAGGCTTCAACCCATCGAGGAATTGTTTCTAAGGTTTGTGGACGGGTTAAATCGAAAACCAGAACGCCCCCAGACGCTCCTTGACAATAACGTGTACGGAGATCTCGGAAGATGTCTTGTCCCGCTAGATCCCAAATCAAGAGCTTAAACAAATGGGGATCGATCTTCGCATCATATGTGCTGATATCAATTCCAAGTGTACGATGATAATCGCGTTCAAACTTCCCAGTTACATATTTGTTAACCAGGCTCGTTTTTCCAACTGCAGCTTCTCCAAGTGTAACTAGCTTATATACGGCATTGAAGCGTTTTTCTTCATCAGGAACAGGGCTCACTTCTCAACCTCCATAGCACCAGAAAGGAAACCCGACCTAACTAAAACAAAGTTTCCTTGTAAGAGTTTTCGAATTGCCACCACAAAAAACTTCCGAAACACCCTAAGAAGTCAAAATTTGTTTCAGCTTTTGTTCATACTCCTCATACAACTCTAATAGGCGTTTTCCCAGCTCTGTCAGGGCTGTCCCTCCCCTTCCGTCACGATGCCCACGTCGCTTCTCTACAATTGGAGCGCCAAGCCGTTCCTCCACTTTTTGAAGGTAACCCCACGCAAACCGATAAGATGGCGATTCCATTTCTCCCAAAGCATCTTTGGGTAGCATTCTCAATGCCTGACTAATAGAGCCCTTTTCTTGGATTCCTCGTAGCAGTAAAGCACCACCCCGGCCTAAAATCAAATCACCCTTCAACTCGAACCATAACTTTGCCTTCGGTTCAATCGCTCTAAGAAGCCTTTCATCTTTATCAGACATGGAACACACCCATTCTCTTATCTCGAATCTTCTGCAGGTTATAAGAGACGAATTCGGTGAAGCCTAATATTGTATGCGATACTTCAAATAACTACTACTTCATAAGTCCATAATGAACTAAGCACCTTCGCCTATAGCAATTTAGTTGATGCAATCCAGGTAATACATGATGTCTTCGTTTCAGCTATCACGAATAGTGGTCAACTCGGTCAATGCTATTCTCGGTGAAGACTACACCATACATTCCTTCGAAAAACTCCCCAGTCGACGGAATGAAGTCTACCTCATCACAGGGTCATCCCCAACTCAAAATATGCCTGATAAACTAGTCGTGAAATATTACCATCACCCAGGCATTGCTCTCGAAACATCGATGCTTATTGAAGCGAATAAACACCAGGTTCCGGTGCCTCATATCATAGGTTCAACTGCAGACGTCCTTTTGCTGGAATATATCAGTGCCCCAAATCTCTGTGATTTAATTACACTTTTTCCCGATCCGATTTATGGACACCTTTTAGGCTCTTGGCTGGCTCAATACCATGAAGCCTTTACTCGTGAAGATGATCTTGTTGTTGCGAAAGGCGATGCACGAATCCGAAATTATTTGGTTACCCCTCAATCACTGGTTGGGGTGGATTTCGAAGAGAGCCATGCTTCCTCCTACATTGAGGATCTCGCCACGGCCTGTGCGTCCATTCTCGACACCACGCCTCTTTTTACAACCAGCAAGTTACGCCTTTGTGCGGTGGCCATCAATCAGTATGCGGAGAAACGGAAAATTCGGGAGATTAGTGCACTTAAGACTGCGCTAAAAGCTCAAATGGTTCGCGTTCTCAAGGAAACAGCGATGAGACGAAGCAACCCCGCAGAACTTGAAGCATACACCACCCGCTTTCAGGAAGGCAACCTCACGTTTTAGATTCCTGCAACAAGTTGAACATTTGGTTCAGTGCATGATTCTTCAGTTTTTATTACTGTGTTTTCAAAGGAAATTAGACAAACATGAAACTTATTAAAAAAATCAAATAATTGTCGATTGACAATATTATTTCCTGCCAAAAGCCTTTAAGTCGGCTTTGAGAGTTGCGAATAACTCCTAACAGGAGTTAAATCATTAGAAACTTTAGGAGGCATATGAGTTATGGCAGACGAAGGAACAGCACAAATGTTAGTCAATATTGGCGCCTATCTCCAATTGATCTTCTTTATCATCTTCCTGGCTTATGGAATCTGGAGTGTAGTCTCTCTCCTTCCACTCATGGCTGATCCCATGTTCATGATCTTTGGGATTATCTTACTTGTGATGGCTAGTATCTATGTAGTCTTTGGTATCTTTGGACTTATCTTGTTCTTCCTTTGGTGGCGATGGCGCGCGGACATCCCTGGCCACAAGACCGGTCTCATTGTCACCGGTATCCTTGGCCTTTTCCTCGCTGGCGGTTTACCTGGCTTGCTCGTCCTCATTGGTGCCGCAGTTTACCCATCATAGGAAACGACCTTTTGCTAAGGCTTAAGGTCGCTTTCTCATTTTTTTTAGATTTGAGATATTCTAATGTCGTATTTAGCTTTAGCAAGACAATGCTAGGCATGAACCGTATTTTGTACCATTAACCTTTTTTTGGTTCTAATAAAGGAAAAGTCTTTAAGGTGGCTCTAGGAGAACGGACTTAACTCCATTCTATGGAGTCTCTTAGAAATTATCGGAGGTTTATGAGTTATGGCAGACGAAGGAACAGCAAGGACCCTAGTTTCTATAGGTGCCTGGCTTGCATTTATCTTCTGGCTAATTGGGATTATTGCACTTGCAGCCCTCGCGGTCCTATTTCTTCCTTTCTTCATGGGCGATATCTTACTTTGGCTCTTTGCCTTCGGAACAATCATGATTATCGTTTTGGTCTTTTCGATCTTTACGATTATCTTTTTCATCCTCTGGTTCCGATGGCGACATGACCCAAGTGCTCACAAGACTGGACTGATTATCACAGGAATCTTTGGGTTGTTCCTTGCATATGGTCTCCCAGGCCTCTTAGTCCTGATTGGTGGCGCTATTGCTCCATCAGAGACAGCCTAAACGACCAAAGCCATTGGCTTACTGGTCGTTCCTCTCCTTTTTTTAAGCAGAGACTATTCCCTAGCACAGATTATGGAATATGGAGGTTTAAAATTGGGGCGAGTGGCGGAACCTTTATGGTATATGGGTTCTGCAGTGAAGCAGTAATTGAAACTCTGTTTAACCTTGGAGGCCATGTCTGTTGGGTGTCAAACTAGCGCCCCTCATAACCCCTGAAATGTTAACTCTAGAAGAGTTAAGAGGGCGATCATTTGCTGTTGATGCTGCTAACCAGCTTCATCAATTTCTTGCTCTAATACGAACCCCTGATGGAATCCCGCTCAAAGATCGGGAAGGACGCGTTACCTCCCATCTTGTTGGTTTGCTATATCGGACGACACGACTAATTACGGAGTATGATATGAAGCTCATCTTTGTTTTTGACGGAAAACCCCCGGATTTAAAATCCGATGAGATTACCAAGCGGCGGGAGCAACGGAAGCGAGCTGAAAGGGAGTATAAAGAAGCAGTGGCAAAAGGTGATATGAAAACAGCCTGGTCCAAGGCAGTGGGAACTGGACGTCTAACTCGTTCAATGGCTGAAGAAGCTCAACAAGTACTTGGCTTCTTAGGTATCCCTTATGTTCAAGCACCAGGAGAAGGTGAAGCTCAAGCCGCATATATGGTTCAGCGTGGTGATGCTTGGGCCACTGCCAGCCGAGATTATGATACACTTCTTTTTGGAACGCCCCGCTTACTCCGCTATCTAACCCTGACAGGACGAAAACGACTTCCTAGCAAGGGGACTAGTGTGCCTCTTGAGCCTGAACTTATCGATCTGCACAAAGTCTTAGCTGATAATGGGATTAACCGAGAACAACTCGTGGATATGGCTCTTCTCATCGGTACTGATTTCAATGAAGGCGTTCCTCAAGTGGGGCCAAAAACAGCCTTAAAGCTTATCAAAGAAAATAACAGTCTAGACAATTTACCAAGTAAAATCCTTGAACAACTCCCACCAAACTACCATAAGATTCGACGCATCTTCCTCGATCACCCTATAACCGATGAGTACGATATCACCCCCAAACCCATCGATAAAGAAGGATTAATCACCTTCCTCTGTCAAGAACGTGGATTCTCAGAAACCCGGGTTACCAATGTCGTAGACCGCCTGATCAAAGCCAAGCAGGGACAGCGACAGCAAAGCCTAGATAGTTGGACGCACGGCTAGCAGCATTACATCATCAGAATTTTTGACCAAAATGCGGCAAGTTGCTCTCGCCTCTCATACGTCATCAAAGCATAATTTGCAAGTTGCCGTGTGCCTCGTTGTAGGTGTTCCGAACTAAAGGGGCGTTTCACCCAATTCACTCGTTGGGCAATCTCGTCCAATTGTCGTTGGAAGGGGCGGTTAGATCGAATTTCTGTTCGCATCAACTGAATTAGTTGTTCTCCGAAGACCTCGTCATTCAAGCTCACTTTGGATCGAGCTCCCATTATCCTTTCTATCTTAAGGGGCGGAATCACGCCATATTTACCCTCACCCTGTCCGAGCTTCACAACAAAAATCGGCACGACCACCTGCATGAGCGGCAAGTACCCTTGCAATGTGTCAGCAGGTGCACTAATTGCCTCAAAGCGTCGATGTTCCTGCTCAACGCGATTCTTTAACTTCTGTATGGAACCCTTGACCGCGGCGTGTAACTTGATGATTGCCTCACGAATCATATTCAACTCGGATAACTGGGCGGTCTCTGCCACATCGGGTGGTGTGGATTCAGAATATACTAAGGTGCCACTGGGGAACGGAGGCGGAATTGAAGGCTGGTCAGGTTCAAGCCGTGATTGTTCTTGACTCCACTGATGTCGAGTTCGAGCATCCCGTAATTCTTCGGTTTTTTCATCCAGTTCCGTAAGAGCTTGTTGAATTGAAAGCTGAAAAACACTCGCTGTATTTTCTAGCTCAATTAGCCGTGTTTTCACATTTGCGATATGCCATTCCACTTCTGTCGGTTTTGCTTTGATTGAGCTCACAAGACGGCGACATTGTTCTGTAGACAATCCTAGTGTATTAGCTAACCGACTAACTACTTCAGCGAGTTCACTAGAAATTCGTTCTTTCTCCTTATCCAATTCGACAGTCGGTTCATCCGCAAAAAAGGAAGGCTGTGACTCACTTTCAATCTGCCGGGCTTCCCACCGTAGAGATGCGCCATGCGACATTCGATCCCGACGGGCATCCAGAAGACGAATATTCTCCTCAACAAATTCGTCAACAAGACTTTCTGTCTGACTGAGTTGCGCAAGATTCGAATCGAGACGTGCCCGTTCATTTCTGAACAAAATTCCCACATCATGGATTTCCTTCGTTGATAGTCGGGAAGGTAAACAGACCTCATCTCCAGGGGGTGGAATTCCTGTATCTACAAGGACGCGAAGCGGATCAATTATTGTGGGTAACATGGCATTTCGAATAACGATTAACTCCGTAGACGGTGTCTCAAACTCTTGGATGAATTCCCCTAAGAGCTTAGGTACCAGCTCTATCCTTTCGACATTTCGCAGGTCAGCTCGCATTTGAACTAGAGAGGGGATCAAAGAATGGCGGACTGAGATAGTTGGCTCACCTACGCCACTAATAACTAAACTTCGACCGGGTAGTGCATGGACCAAAAAAAAGGGCAGATAAACTTGAGAGAAATAGGAACAAGGGGTAGGATCTCGAATCTGTTTGTGTAAGAACATTAATGCTGAAACAAAATCTGCTTCGGGTGTTGAGGAAAAGCCATCTTTCGTGGCTTCGGAGGGACCCTGAATGAATGCCGCAACCTTCGTTATTGCCACGCTACCACCCGACCCGCATACAGGATGATACACTTGCCGCGTCATTGACACAACGAAGGGGCGAAGTATAATCTTTTTGGCTAAGGTTTATCCCATGGATAGATTATACATTTCTTTGGAAATGAACATCAATGACCCGACAAATCATTGTTATTGGATGTGGTACAGCTGGAGCTGCTGCTACCTTGATGGCACGAAAGACTAGCCGAGATGCTGCGATCACGATTCTCCAGGATGAATCTTTTCCCGAATATAGTCGGTGTGGGCTTCCCTATACTGTGAATCGTGTGATTCCCAAAACTGAGGATGTTATCATCCATCCGGAAGCCTTCTACACTGGTAATTTGGTAAGAGCTGATTTACGGCTGAATGCCAAGGTTTCGAAGTTAGATCCGAAAAAGAAAGTTGTAACGGTTGCATTTCAAGATGGATCCACTGACTCATTGTCATTTGATGCGTTAGTATTGGCGACTGGGGCGCGAACTAGTACACCTCCCATTGAGGGGCTGGATGCTCCTCATGTGTATCGATTACACACGTTTGAGGATGCTAAGAAACTCCAAGCCGTGGCAAAGAAGGGAAAAACAGCAGCGATAATTGGTGCTGGTCTTGTGGGACTTGAAACCGCTGAAGCCTTACACACCTTGGGTCTGAAAATTACTGTGATAGAATTTCTTCCACAAGTTCTTCCTGCCATGGTCGATGATGAAATTGGTGCGCTGGTTCAAGAACGAATAGAAGCCGAAGGAGTAGCGGTCAAACTTGGAACAGCAGCAAAACAAGTTACCAAAACCCATGTCCGCATCACGAATCGTGAAACAAACACTGACGAAAAAATCCCCGCTGAAATTGTCGTGGTTGCTACAGGTGTTCGAGCTAATACCGTGCTTGCTCAAGAGGCTGGCATCCAGCTTGGGGAACGTGGTGGAATCCTTGTAAACAATCGTATGCAAACGAATTTTTCTAATATTTATGCTGCAGGCGATTGTGCGGAACATCTCGATCTAGTCACTGGTCAAACTGTTGTTTCTGGATTGGGGAGTATTGCCCTGCGTCAAGGTGAAGTTGCAGGAGTCAATGCAGCAGGAGGGAGGGCTGAATTAGAGGGGGTGGTGCTTGCACGAACAACGCATCTCTTTGGTTTAGAAGTTGCTGCAGTGGGACCAACTCGTGTAGCGGCAGAAAGAGCAAGACTTCCTATACTTGCAGGGAAATTTAGGGGAAGCCGAACAGCCGAATACTATCCAAGTGAAGAAGAGGTCACTGTCAAACTGTTAGCCAATAAGGAAAATGGGCATTTAATTGGGGGGCAAGTCATCGGTCCATGTGCCCATCAACGGGCAAACGTGTTAAGTGCCGCCTTATCAGCGAAAATGACTATTCGAGAAGTCGCTGATTTAGAAACCTGTTATGCCCCACCAGTAGCTCCCATCCGTGAACCTTTTGCTATGGCTGCACAGATACTGGCCCTCCGTTATGAGCGAATGAAACAGAAAAAAGGTTAGATGCTCAAATCCCTTCAAATCGATCATTGTACGCAAATATAGTGGACAGAACATGATATACAGGGGTCATAGGCTCGAACGAGCATGTTTAATTGCAATTCACATTCTTCTCGTGATTTCCCTTTGAGTTGAGGCAACATAGCCTTGACATCAGCTTCGATATTGGTATAGTTCATCGCTGTCGGGGTGATAACATTTGCACCGATGACTTTTCCTTTCTCATCGACGGAATACTCGTGAATCAGTAAGCCGCGAGGCGCTTCAACTGCAGCAGCACTGGAACCAGTCCTGACTTTGTAATCCACCGTTCCTGGTTTCAGTGGACGATTAGAAAGTGAGTCGATAATGGAGCTTGCATATTCTAAGTAGTGCAGGTACTCAATAGCCTGTGCGAGATTATTATGAAATACATCGTAGCTTGGAACTTTGAATCCGATTTGGTATATCATCGCCGTAGCTTCATCGAGAAGTTGATTGGCTGCAACGTTTAATCGAGGTAAGGCTCCAACAAAATAGGGTTTACCTTGGATTGCACTGAATTTCGCATGGGCATAGGGAACATTGCGTTCAGTAATAAGGGCTGCATACTCCGCCTCAGCAACTTCCACTCCTGTATCCATCGCAAGGTTTCCATTATGGATCGGAAATTCGTTTGGATGTTTTAATGCCAAGTACTGGCTTCGATGAATGAGCTGCGGTTCCGAAAATGATGCCATCAATTCGATTTGCGCTTTTGCATCAGGAATTGCCTCTTGCAACCGTTGACGCATTGCTGCTAGCTGGGTTTGGCTAGGTACATGCGTGAATCCGCCAATTATGGCACACAGGGCATGTGTGTGGCGGCCACCAATCAACGCCATCAGATCATTCCCAAGTTTCTTTAATTTCAGAGCGCGACTTATTTCGTTTTGATATTTCGGAAGAAGTTCAACTACATTTCGAGCTCCCAAGTAGTCGGGTAGTGCTAAGAAGTTGATATGAAGTGCATGGCTTTCAAGCATATCGCCAATCAGCATGAGTTTCCGAAGAGCAATGGTTTCTTCAGAGGGCTCAATCTGCATCGCTGCTTCAACACCTCTAAGAGCTGCAACCGCATGGGATTGGCTGCATATACCACAGATACGGGACATGATATGAGAGACTTCATCATAGGTATGACCCCGCAAAAAGGATTCAAAGAGGCGGGTTCCCTCAGTGACCTGCATTTCAATTCGTGGCGGTTTTCCCTTCTGAGTCTCAACCAAGAGATTTCCATGTCCCTCAACACGGGCGAGATATTTGATCTCAAAGGTTACTTTAGCCATTCAATATTCAACCTCTTTCGCAGTTCTTTGACAAAATCCTGGGAAGCCGCATTAAACATTCGGAACTTTCGAACTACTGTTTCAAAGCTGGCCCCCTTAGCAGAGAACATGTCGATTTCTGAATCTACATTAGCCTGAGGTACAGGACCCCAACATCCTTCACAGGGGAAATTAACGCTCGGACAAAGAGCACCACACCCTGCACGCGTTATAGGTCCTAGGCAGAGTTTGCCCTCCTTCATTAAGCATTCGTTTTCTTTCAAGCGACACTCAACACAAACGGCATAATTCTTTTGAAGTGGCTCTCCACCTGTTAGCAAAGCGCTGACCATCTCGATGAACTCGCCTCCATTTATGGGGCAGCCTTGCAGCTCATAATCAATTTTCACATATTCTTTTAATGATAAGATGTTGGGCAGAGTCTTTACATGAGAGGCATCTGTATAGACGTTTTGTTTAAGTTCCTCAATATTATGACCATTTCGAATTGCGTTTACGCCACCTGTTGTCGCACATGCTCCCATGGCAACGAGTACTTTGGATTTTTCACGGAGCTCCTTGAGTTTTGCTAGTTCATCCTCATTGGTCACTGATCCTTCAACAAAACAAACATCATATGGACCAGGGTGAGTTGCGGAGCTGCCCATCCGAAATTGGACTAGATTAATTGCCCCAAGAATATCAAACAATCGCTCTTCTTGATTGAGAATTTCGAGCTGACAGCCAGCACAACAGGTCAGTCCAAATAGTGCAACTATTGGTTTCTCAGTGTTATCTGACATACCTCTCACCTTGACCCCTCTAGACAGCCCCTCGTAGATTCTTTGCTTCGTCATATCGGAAGACTGGTCCATCTTGGCATACGAATTTAGTTCCAACAATGCAATGGCTACAGTGTCCGACACCACATTTCATTCGACGCTCTAAAGAAAGGTAGATTTGATCATCGGTGAAGTGCAAATTATGAAGATCCCGTATCACAAACCGGTACATAATAGGTGGACCACAAACACAGGCGATGGCATTTTTGGCAGAAATTGTCAATCTGTCGAAAAGCGTGGTAACAACTCCGATGTTGCCAGCCCAGCAGTGTTCATCATCTCGATCAACAGTGGCAACATACTCCACATCTCGTCGATTTCCCCACAAGTAGAGCTCATCTTTATACAATAGCTCATCAGGACAACGGGCTCCAAAAAGTATTTGTAGTTTCCCAAAATTGTCTCGGTTCTCAAGCACCTCTAAAATCACCGGACGTAAGGGAACAAGGCCCATTCCACCAGCGATAAGCACGACATCTTTACCTAATAACTCATTCATTGGCCAGCCATTGCCATAAGGCCCCCGTAATCCTACATGTGACCCAACCGAGAGTTTATCAAGAGCATTTGTGAGATGACCAACTTTCCTGATTGTTAATTGAATATCAGTCGTTTTACTCGGTGATGAACAAATACCAAAGGGCGCTTCACCAAACCCAAACACCGATAGTAGCATATATTGACCAGCATTGAAAGAAAATTCCCCTTGCTGCTTATCGTCAATGTATCTGAAGGTATACAATTTGGTATCGGATGTTTGCTCTTCAGTCTGTTTTAACTCAGCCAAATTATATTGGTACGGGTTTTCTAAGGATTTTGCGGATGTTGGAATAGGCATCTAGTTTCCTCCTTTTTGAATATCAGTTAGTATTTCGGTCATATCAATATCAGCCGGGCAGGTGCGTGTGCATCTTCCGCAACCGACACAACCGATTTGGTTAATTTGCTCAGGTTCCGTGCGAAACTTATGATAAATCCGAAATCGCACACGAGAAGGTAAGGTCGGTCGGAAATTGTGATCTCCAGCGACTAAGGCAAAATCGACTAGCTGACAAGAATCCCAGGTTCGAACCCTTGCCCCGTCCCTAAGGTTGAGGTCAACTTCATCATGGACATCAAAGCAAAAACAAGTTGGGCAGACCATAGTGCAGGAACCACAACCAAAACATCGGCGTCCATAGCGCGTCCACATCTCACGTTCATAACTGGCATCTATCTGGTCAGGCAGTTTGTTGAAATTTTGGATAGGGTTAGGAAAGCGAGCCTCACGGTCCTTCAAAGACTTACTGATTTCTTTTTCTTGGGCTGACTGGGTCTTCAAGAAGAGGTCTTTTGCATACTCAATTAGTCTATGACCAATTTCAGTGTGAACTGCAAAATGAAATGCTTCCCTCATTGGTGTAATCATCATGTCGGCACAATCTGCTGAGGTGAGCGTACCAGCAGAGAGGCAGAATGAATCCTTACATGGCGTCATACAATTCAAACCAAAGATAATGCCCTTTTCGCGGCGTTTTGCGCGATATGGGTCAGGGTAAATTAGTGTTAGAATTGCGTCATGGAAACTGATTGCGGCTAAATCACAGGAATGAATACCAAAAACCAGGAATTGTTTTCCATTCCATTCAGCTTTGTCTGGTGATTCCTGCAGGGTATCATGAATTTCAAGCTTCGGGCTACGTGTAAAAGTAAAGGTTTCTTGCTTCGGTGGGTAGAAATACTTCTTGGGTGGTAAAATCGTCGTGTCATAATCAAGTCGGATTTGGTCACCTTCAGTGATACAATCGAACTTGAATTGAGACCGAGTTGCCACTGGGCCATAAATGGTGAGAATTTTTGATAGTTTTTTCACAAAAGCAGGGAGGTCTGATTTTTTTAGAAGATAATTACCATAATTTGATTTGAATGACATCAATCTCACCTAGACCTGCGATGTAAAGTGCTCCACAAGTTCATTCCGTAACAGCGTCGAAGTGCTAAAATGTCTAATGGTAATTCAACATGGCTGCTTTTTTCCCTTTTGAACATGCTACGAAGACACTTCTATTCTGTTTATAAGGGAAACCCAAGAGGGTAAGGAATAATTAGGAGTTCTTCAGAGAGGAAGACCAGTGAAGGTTTCTTCACTTAATTGCGGGGTTATTCCATGGAGGCAAATGGACAGCACGAGTCAGAACCAAACACAAAACCAAGTTTAGCCGATCTATTGCATATTACTCAAGCTGCGGTTAGCTTATATTATGAGTTAGCAGCCGCGCCAAATCCTTATCAAAAGGCTGAGATTGCAGAGCAATATGGATTCTCGGCAAAGAAGGTAGAGCAATGCCTCTCGGAGTTACAGACTTGTGGATTAGTGCGCAGGAATCCCGACGATACCTACGAAGCGGTAGCTCCTATCGAAGCGGTAATGATCGCACTCACCCGAGTTCGAAATCTCCTTCGGCAGCTCCAAACAGACTTTCCTGACCGAGTAGAATCAGGTATTCCAAGAATCGATACAAAGGTTAAGAATGATGTAGACCGCCTTCCTTATCAGCTTGAAACCCTACGAACTAATATCGACCAATCATTGGACACTGCCTTTGAAAGATTTCGTGGAAAAGTCCATGTTATTCAAACTGCTCCCTCTTTTGAAGGATTTGCTAAAAACTTACAAGTACAGCTTCTTGCTGAAGTAGATGAGCGGATGATGGAAACACGGAATCAACTCAATGATTTCGAATCCATCGACATGTTCATCAATGTACTCAACAAATTAAAAAATGATGTTTTTGACATCGTCAATATATCCCTCTCTGATATGCGGGAACAATCCTTCCGGCTTCACGAACTCGAGGAATTTCGCGAAACCCTTGCTGAACTCTGGAATGTTACTCCATCCATTGTTGAGGAGCACCTAGCAGACTTCGAACAGGAAATGAGCGCCCTCGAGGCCTCTTTAGGGGATCTCATGGAAACGAAATATCGCCTAGGGGCTTTCAAAGGCGTTATCGAGAATTTTGCTCAGGATCATATCATGACGGCTGTCAAACATCTTAAGTCAAATTTCCAGCTTTCGTTAACTGAAGCAATTCAAAACCTTTTGCAAGAAGCCCAAGAGCGCTTTGAAGAAGTAGCAAAGGCGGCTCATCAAGAATTCAACAAGCTTCGTGAACAACTTGCTGAATGGGTCCAAAATGCCTTGGACCTGGCCTTTAACGAAGTGATTCAACGCAATCAAAAAGCTTCAACTGAACTTGCTGATCGTTTAGCAGAGCTTACTCTTACCTTCCAACAACTTTTTGCCGCAGGGCTCGAAGACTCGGTAAAAAGAGTCAGTTTACAAGCTCAAGAATTAGATGCCCAGCTAGCCCAAGTGCCTGATATACTCGACCAAATCCGTAACCAAGAGTTTTCTCCTCAGTTGGATCAGATGGTTGCTCAAAGTGAACGTCATCTAACAAAAATCACTCATGATATTCCTAAAGCCTTTACAGAGTGGAGGAATGAGTACATTCGAGTGACCAACGCCCAGATAACATCTCTATTACAGGAAGCGGAAGGTCATGTGACTCTGGCCACCCAAAGTGTGAATCAGTTCTGGCGTCGGTCAAAGGAAACAGAGCCCACAACTTTTGATCTGTACCAGTTTGTGATTGGTGAAAAAGCCTTTCAATCCCATATGGCGAGTCATATAGCTCGAGCAAGAAGTCAGCTTTTCATTATTCTTCCCCGCGCAATTCGCCTCAAAGTAAAGCTTTTACGAATGATTCCTCGGGAGGTCCGTGTCCGAATTGTAGTCGCTGACACACCTACAACAAAAACCGTTCAAAGCCTCCAGCGTATCGCAGATAAAAATTCGAATTTTCAAATCCGTCATGATCCCCGCGGAGATATTTGGGGAATCATTCGTGATTCCGAACACATAATTTTAGGAAACACAACTAGGAGTGTAGCTAATGTCATTGGTATCTCCTCAAGTCATGAAGATCATATCGAATTACTTCGCACAGTCATGGAAACCCGATGGCTTCACGCACGCAGCTTACCCATGAAATAGGATAGCGTAACCGACGAGCTTTTAATAAGAAGACAATACGAGTTGTCTCAGCCTCCAAATAGGTTGAGGGTCGGTGAAACAGCCCATGATTCTACGTAACATCCTCGAGGAAATCGATGCTCAATTTAGTAACACACTTTCTCAATTACAAACTTTCCTTCAACAACCTAGTATCAGTGGCACTGGAGCTGGCATCAACAAAACCGCATATCGGGTCTTTACTAAACTTCAAGCCCTTAACTTTGATACAGAACTCATTAGCACACCAAGTAATCCCATTGTGTATGCCCGTCAGTTTTTGGCTGGAAAGAAAGCTCCTACCCTGCTAATTCATACATCATTCGATGTCATGGCTACTGAGAATGAAGCTTGGTGGTCTGTTCCTCCCTTTGCAGCTGTGATTACAGACCATCCTCGGTTTGGACCCAGCCTCATCGCAAGGGGCGCTTATACCCAGAAAGCCACCTTAATGGTGCTGCTTGAAACTCTTTCAATTATTCAAAATGCTGGGGAACAACTTCCAGTCAATCTTATTATTGTTGTTGATAGTGAAGAAGAAAGTGGCAGCTCCAGTCTTCCACAATTTGTAGAAAATAATAAAAAAGAATTAGACAAAGCCGATGCCGTCTATTATCCTTTTTTCGCTACAGACCGACGTGGGATTGCTCGGTTATTCTTAGGCACAAAGGGAATTATATTTCTTCGACTCCATTGTCAGGGTCCTTCAACACGAGACCTACATTCAGCTGAAGTTGGTTGGATGCGAAATCCAGCTCATATACTTGCAAAAACCCTATCACAGCTAGTCGATATTCACGGTCATCCTCTAATTCCAGGTTTGCTTGATGATGTCCAACCGCCAACAAAAGATGATGAACGCCTTATCACACTTCTGGCTGAATCCTTTGACCCTGGAATAGCTGCTCTCCAATTAGACGCTCGTAATCTCACAATTGAGGCAGACTCAATGGAGGACCTGTTACGTCGATTCCTCTTTGAACCTACTGTCAACATTTCTGGAATTCAAACTGGATATGTCGGTGATTCCTTCAAAACGATTCTACCTCGTGAAGCTTCTGCGCACGTAGATATTCGTTTGACTCCAAATGAGGATCCCAATCAAGTCCTACAAATCGTGAAAGATTATATTGCAAGTCTAGGACTCGCAGAATTTGTGGAAGTTGAGCTTGGATATATGATGAAATGGGCTAAAACATCAGACAATACCCATATCGTTAGGGCACTCATGCGGTCATATTATGAGGTGGGAATTGATAATGTGGAGGTTTGGCCAATGTTTCCATCTAGCGTACCTCTTTACGTTTATGCTGATCCTCCTCTGAAGAAGCCATTTGTCATTGGTGGTTTAGGGCATGGAGGTCACGCTCATGGCCGAGATGAATATGTGGTAGTAGAAGGAATCCGCCATTTCCAAAAAGGATTCACTCATTTCCTTCATGAATTCAGTCAGCTGCCCAGCCGTTTATCTGGCGAGAAAGCATGACGCTTCGAGTCGAACTTCTAATCATAGGAAACGAAATCCTCTCTGGTCATACTCTAGACACCAACTCTCAATGGCTCGCCCAACGTCTTCTCGAATTACACCTACCCGTTCAGCAAATGCAAGTCATTGAGGACAATGTTGATATTATCGCAGATGCCATTCGCGCCAGTCTTGAACGACAAACAAAGCTCCTAATAACAAGTGGCGGTCTTGGACCCACCTTTGATGACTTAACCGCATCAGGTCTTTCGATTGCTTTAGGTGTTCCACTTCAGCTTCATCCCCGCGCCTTAATTATGGTGACCAACCGATATAACGCACTCAAAGCTCAGGAGCTTGTGGAATCCAGTGCCCTCACGCCTGCCCGTAAGAAAATGGCTAATCTTCCCCAAGGCGCAGAACCACTACCTAACAGTGTCGGGACCGCCCCCGGCATTCATATTCAACAGAACGATGTTCGTATCTATTGTCTTCCAGGTATTCCACAAGAGCTCTATGCCATCTTCATGGAAGCCATTGCTCCACAACTTGCCCACCTCACCAATAAAGTTGTAATCCAAAAGACCATTCAAGTGCCCATTCTCGATGAATCAGTACTTGCTCCCATACTCAATGTGGTTTTAGAAGAGAGCCAGGATGTTTATCTAAAATCACTTCCCCGCCCTTATCAAAGCCATTTTCCTCTTCGTGTTTCAATAACTGCAACAGCTCCTACAAAATCTCAAGCCACTTCTCTTCTGACAACAACCATCAAAAAACTCCAAAAACTCGCCTACCATCATCGACAGACCGAGCTTACACTAGATGGCTAATCTTAATCTTTACGTTAAACAGCTACCCTGAAAGAATTAGTGGGTGACTAATCGTCTCCCAGTTCTATACCCAGCACTTCATCCAGTTTGTGATGTGTCTTCTTCTCCATCTGCTCAAGAGCTGTTACAAGGAAATCTTTGACAGACCGATTACTGTCAGGATGTTCTGCTTTCCATGCAAGGAATGACGCCACAAGTTCAAGTGCATCAATTACTCCACGTAAATAACGTGGATCAAGATTGTCGGATGGGATTGACATTAATGCTTCACCTAGAGAGAATTATAGTCAGTAACAGGACTTTGGATTCTTAAATTTAAAGCTTCTCCCTGTTAACCTTCCTTTTTTCGCAGCATTTCTTCGCCTTTAGAGGTAGTTTTCGAATTCCTTGATAGCCAAAAACTAGCTTCCAATTCATCGGACTACTTAAAAGCAGTCATAGGAAAACACCTACTTGAGGAGTCCTTCTCCAAAAGGAGCATGCACGAAAGGGGAATCACATCCATGCTCGATGAAAAAGATAAAAAGATCCTACGGGAACTTGAGCGTGATTGCCGGCAACGCACAAACGCCATAGCGAACGCAACTGATATCCCCGTAACCACCGTTCATAATCGTATCAAAAAACTCACCAGCTCAGGACACATCAGCTCATTTCGTGCAATCTTGAATCCGGAGAAACTTGACAAACCCCTCGTTTCTTTTGTTTTTGTGTCAATTAATCGGAACTCTCTCGAATCCTCTGAACCGAAAAGCGATCGTGAGTTAATCGCAAAGATCGCCTCTCACCCAGCGATTCTTGAAGCCCATACAGTTACTGGCGATTGGGACCTCCTACTAAAAATACGGGCTAAGGATATCGGTGAACTTGAAGCGATAATTAATTCCGAGTTACGTGAACCAAAATTAATTGAACGTGCTCAAACCATCTGTGCTATGGCTGCATACAAAGAATCCACGAATCTCTTATACAATGGCTCTTAATCCTTCATTTATTATGACACACCTTGTTCTAGCTTCCGACTCACCACGCCGAGTGTCCTTACTAGCAAAGCTTGGTCTCCATTTTGATATAATCGCCCCTCAAATCACCGAGAGGATTCTCACCGCAGGTACAGACAATCAAATTGTCCAAACTGTCCGCGATAATGCGCTACAAAAAGCCCTTAGTGCAGTTTCTTTGCTTGAAGCAGGGCTAGTGATTAGCGGTGATACGCTGGTTATCACCGACAAGAACAAGGTTCTGGGAAAACCAATAACCCCTGATGAGGCATTCTCTATGCTCAACGAGCTTGTTGGTAGAACACACAGGGTTATTAGCGCCGTTGCCGTCATCGCGGTAGAATCTCAGGAAAGGAAAGTCGGTCATGAGTGGTCGAAGGTGACATTCCGACCAGCTACCGGTGACGAGCTCCAAGAATACATCTTAACTAACGAGCCAATCGGGAAGGCTGGTGGGTATGCCATCCAAGAGAAAGGCGGCCGCTTCATCGAATCAATCGAAGGGAGCTACACGGCGGTCATCGGACTTCCTATTGAATTGGTCGTCCAGTTTCTCCAACATTTCGGAGTTCAACCACACTATGACCCCAAGCTGTTTACTCCTCCGAAACAAAACTCGATGCAAAGAGATGCGCCACACGAATCGGTTCAGGAATTCGACTCCGAGTCGCAGTATTTTGAATAACCTCCACAGCCTGGTCAAACGGGAGTCCTTGCCACTGCATATACACTGGCCCTCGACCCGGTCGCGATACAACTTCTCGAATTGGACCTGATGCCTCAAGCGATGAAAATCTCTCTTCCCAGCCTGATGGGTCAATTTGTTGAAGTGCTTTTTTCACCTGCTGCATATTAGGTTTAGAATCTGAAACCGCGATAACTGGTAAATTCGTTCCTTCAAACAACTCTCGCAAATTAAGCACATTAACTCCACCAAATATTGTATCACGGGTCATCACTAAGCGTAGTTGTCCATAATGCGGTGAAGCTGTGATCATATTGGTGAGTTGGCTAGTGACATCTTTACCATCAACACGAATTGGAATTTGAACACAACCCTCCAGATAGTCTCCCCCGCGGAAGATTACCCCAACCAATCTTGTCCAGTCATCCTGACCGCGGATAAAACGGGCATCGTCCACTCCCAAAATCCGTATCTCACGCTTGATTTTTCGTAGTTCCATGATACACACCCATTATTGATACCGAGTTCCACCTTCTCTCTTTACTTTACTGTTGGCTAAATTTAAAAAATGAAATACTCAAATCTGCGCCGTTTACTATCAGTGAAAACGAATGCATATCGCGATTTGAAATTTGAATAGGAAAAGTTATCATAAACAGGTTAGCTTGGAGGGAACCTAATTGTTCATAAGTTATCGTTACCCTCTGCTGTGGGATTGGTCTTATAATCGCTGCTGTAATCACAGCCACTTTCAATGCAAAACTTGGTAGCATCATCACTTTCATCTTCGCAATTCCCGTCTTCCTGCTGTTTTACTGGTCGATGTTCCAACCCATATACCCGGTCTTCTTACAGGGTGCAGGGGCTGCTTTCGCTACTGCAGGTGGGACCCTCGTCCTTTTTTCTGTCCTCTTCCCGTACCGACAGCCAATTGCAGCGGAGCAGGTCATTAGTCAATGAAATTCTGAAACATCGATGTTGTTTTCTGGTTTCTTGGTGTAGCTAATTCCATGGGATACTGAGCGATAGCTTCTGATTATTCTCACAGAGTAACAGCACCATTTGCCACAAAATCTGGTATTTTTGGTGTCTTGAATTTTTAAATTATCATGAGATTTCAACTCACCACTATTAAGTGGTAAAATCCAGAGCAAAAAGTGAAGTATTTTTACGTTTCACGTCAAAAAAGCGAAGACCTAAATATGCCCCGATTCTTCAAGGCGGAAGAGACTGGCGAGTTACCATGGGACCTCCAAAGCAATCCGAATTCATTGAAGACACCATTGAAGTACCCGTAAATCGTACACGGAAACTCTCCAACAAGCTCGCAGCACTTCCCGAATCTGATCTTATCCTCTTACGCCGCATCTACAAGTCTCCCAATGATGCGGAAGCAAAACAAGTCATCTCTTCAGCTCTACTTGATGAGTATTCCATTCATGAATTGCGTCTTGCTCTCGCCGTCCTTGATGGCGTCCATAAGCTTCCTCTCAGTGAAAAACCACTAGGATTTGAGCATGCCAAACCTTGGAAACCCGCGCAAGAGACGACATCTCTTCCCCCCCAACGGTTCTTATCTTCAACCGATGAATCCCCTCCTCTCCCCTCCGCTAAAGCAGCCCATGAAATCAGTGACATTCTCACAAGCATTCCAATGGACGATTTCCTATGGCTTCTCGATCATTACAATGACCTACAAGATTTACGCTCTCGTTTGATAATTATCAAGAACCGACTTTACCGGTATCCATGGGAAGACCTTGCAGCAACCATCGCCGCACTCAGACGCACATTGCCTAAAAATGAATCTGAATAACTGAAAATCGGTTTTTCTTAATGGTACGACCCCAACGGGAACAGCTTTATCCGACCATTTCCCTATCCTCGCCTGCGTGTGGAGGGACTCGTTAATGTTTAATAGGAATCGTCCTCCTTATGTAACTTCCAAACGGGTCAAGGTGTCCCGGGCTAGAATCCTTTCTGATAAATTATCGGTTCTCGGGATTGATGAACTTCGCCTTTTACGTAAGTTCAGTAAATATCCCAAAGAGCCCGGAATCCAACAGATTTTGGCAAAACCTATAATGGCACACTACACGATACAAGAGCTCCGTGTGGCATTTGCTATGCTTAGTGGTACTGGTGGTGTTCCCTCACCTGAACCATTATCGGCTCCTGGAACAGTACAACTTGGGCCACATGCCCATGAGCATTCTTCTCTTGCCTCACTTAGCATGATAGGTAACCAAAATACTCCTCTTCCCTCCCGATATTCCCCAGAAATTGCCAAGACACTTCAAAGCATGTCCGAAGATGAGCTTCTTCATCTGGCACGAAATGTTGGCAATCCCAGTGATCCACGAAGTCGGTTTCTGATAATTCGCTACCACCTCTATAAATTCCGACCCGAAGATATCGCCTCGACTATGGCAACTCTTCTGCGCCTTCGCAGACAGGAATCGCGGCCCAGACAAAAACGCCGTCCAGAGCTAAGGTCGGTTTCCTCACCAAGATTTCACTAATTAGACGCTCAGAATAAGAAAGCACTTTTAACCCACCATTTTATGAGAGCCACACATCACAACCCCGAGGTGGCATACCTTGGAAACCGAACGCTGTGCTGAACCTAATCCTTATGAAATTGCCAAACAACAACTCGAAATTGTTGCCAAAAAAATGAACCTTAATCCCGACATCCTTGAACTCCTCAAAAACCCCAAACGTGCCCTTATCGTCTCCTTACCTGTCAGAATGGACAATGGGCGTATTAGAGTCTTTGAAGGCATGCGCGTTCAACATTGGGACGCTTTTGGTCCCTTCAAAGGCGGTATCCGCTATCACCCACGCGTGTGCCTGGATGAAGTAAAGGCTTTATCCATTTGGATGTCAATTAAGACAGCAGTTGTTGGTGTTCCCTATGGAGGGGCAAAGGGTGGAATTGTGTGTAACCCGAAGGAAATGAGTGATAATGAATTAGAACACCTCACTCGCCGCTTTACTCACGAAATCTTGGATATTATCGGTCCCTACCGGGATGTTCCTGCCCCTGACGTGTACACGGGCGAACGCGAAATGGCCTGGATTTATGATACCTATTCAGAAGCTCAAGGGTATGCTGTACCCGAAGTCATCACCGGAAAGCCAATTGCTATTGGCGGAAGCCTTGGCCGACGTGAAGCTACAAGCCGTGGCACAGTAATTACTGTCCGAGAAGCCGCCAAACGCCTGAATCTCGATCTCAACGGGGCAACCGTGGCGGTTCAAGGATATGGAAACGTTGGCTATAACGCCGCTGTTATCATTGCTGAATATGGAGCCAAAATCGTTGCTGTCAGTGACTCGCAAGGGGGTATCGTCGATATGAAGGGACTTAGTCCCCAAAAGGTGATGGAACATAAGAAAAAGACGGGTTCCGTTGTTGGCTATTCTGGCGCAAAGAAACTAACGAACGAAGAGCTTCTTGAACTCGACGTGGATATCCTCATTCCTGCCGCCCTCGAAAACCAGATCCTTGCAGAAAATGCTCCTCGCATTAAAGCCAAAATCATCGGAGAAGGTGCGAATGGTCCCACGACTCCTGAAGCGGATGAAATTCTCTACAAGAATGGCGTCTTCGTTGTCCCTGATATCCTTGCGAATGCTGGCGGAGTCACAGTTAGCTACATGGAATGGGTCCAAAACTTGACCCGGGAATCTTGGACTGAAGATGAAGTGAACACCAAACTCGAACAACGCATGGTTCAAGCCTTTGAGGAAGTTTATAAAGTCCATCAAAAAGAAAAGGTGCATATGCGCACCGCAGCCTATATCGTGGCTCTCACACGAATCGCTGAAGCCATCGAAGCTCGAGGCATCTATCCCTAGCCTAGTTCACTCAAAACGGTTCCATAACATAGAAAAGCTGCCCACCCTAATGAACACACCATATAAGGTCTAAACTGATAAAGCCGAATTTTCCAAGAGTACACAGAAAGCAGGTGGACAACGCAGTGCAATTCGAAATCATTCTTTTAACTATCATCTTCTGGTTTATCATGATCATTGTCTTCATCGGCGTCTGTATCGGTATCACACGTGACTGCAACAAAATCAGTCAGGAGACTCGTCGTGGACGAACCCGACAATTCACTGTATCTCCTGGTCGACGTCAGGCTCAACGAAAACGCGAAGCCCACCAAACTCAAACCCGTGTCCAGTACGCTCCCATCCAACTAACGATGTGCCCAGAATGTGAGGCCACAATTTTAGCAGAAACCACAATTTGCCCGCACTGTAATGCACCCCAACCAGTGTGTATCGTCTGTCAAGCTTCTATAGTTCCCTTGGATTCGACACTCAGCTGTCCCCATTGTCGGGGACGTGCCCACCGAATCCACTTTCTCGAATTTATAAAAGTTAAGGGGGTTTGCCCCAGCTGCAACGCCGATTTAGATCCCCATGACCTTATTGACGATGCCCAAGAGGAACCCTCAGCAATCAGTGTGGGTCCTCAGCACCTCTGTATTGTCTGTCGAGGCGCAATTGGTTCCCGTGATTCCACCCTCCAATGCCCCCACTGTGGAGGAAAAGCGCATCGTATTCATTTTCTTGAATTTCTTAAAGTTAAAGGAACCTGTCCTCATTGTCAAGCGTCCTTGGATCCCCAAGAACTCCTAACAGGGGATTGACATTAGGTAGGTCTTTTGATATGTGATCTTGAAAAAAGAGAGCGGGGCTGAGAATGAATCTCAGCCAAGCATTTGTTCAAAGACGTCCGCTTCAACCTGGTGAGGCATCCGAATACCTGTGACCTCAGCCGCTAGCGGCGTTAAGGCCATCAGATCGTTACGGTCAATCAGGTCCAGCTTGAACTTCCGCATACCAGCAATAAGCTGTTGAACACCCACTCGGATGCGTTCAAAGTAGGTGTAGACACCAATTGCAGGTTTTGGAATCTCCTTGTACCGATTGCCAAACTCGTGGTTCAGATCCGCAGAGGCAATGAAGAACTTCTCGGGATCATCACCATAGTCTTCCACGAAACTCTTTGGCAATTGACCTTTCTTTGCTAATTCCATGAAGAAATCAGACTTCATGGCTGCAGTGAGTGGTGAACGAGCGACAGCAACAGCCTTGAAGAATGGACCACCACCGAAGTTGCTCATTGCGATCGCTTTCACGATTTGTGCTTCGTGGATAAAACCACCTGCAATTGAGATATCAGGTACATGTTTGCCTTTCTTCTTCAGGATCTGACAACCTTTCAGCACTTGCGCTGCAAGATAGACAGTAGGTGTACTTAGTTCGTTCATATGTGCCATAGGGCTCATACCTGTTCCACCACCAGCACCATCAAGGGTGAGCATATCCACCTTGCCTTCACTGGCAACTTTCAGGGCAAAAGCAGTAGCTTCTGGGCGATACGCACCAGTTTTCAGGAAGACTTTTTTCGCTCCTTGTTCACGGAGCCATTTCAGGTCTTCAATGCAGCTCAGATCTGGCATGCCAACTCGGCTGTGACGCTCAAAGGTTTTAATCGTTCCCGCCTTGAAGGCTTCTTGAACGACAGGGTCTTCAGGGTCAGGGAGGACCACGTACCCACGACTCTTGAGCTTTTTAGCACGCTCAAGGGTTGGTAGACGCACCTCACCGCCAATCGACTTGGCTCCCTGCCCCCACTTTCGTTCAATCACATTCACCTCAAGCTTGGAAATCGCATACACGTCAACCCCAAGCCGCTGGTCTTCAACATTCGTCTGAACCACGATGTCACCGTGCTTCTCATCCCAGAACTTCCGGTAAGAGTCAATACGGAATTGCAGGTCTGGTGAATGACTCACCTTCCCATTTGTGATTACACTCTCATTATCCATACCGCAGACATTCTCTCCAACGGTTTGAATTGTTCCTGATAAGGCGGAGCCCATAGAGATGCCTTCCCAGTGATTTCTAGCTACTGCGGTGGATCCGAGTCCAGCAATGAGCATGGGTAACTTGAGTGGGATTCCACCTACCGAGGTGGAGGCGTCGGCGTTGGGGAATAGTGCTTTGTCTGAATCGGCTTCGATTCCTTCGGCACCTTGGAGAGCAGCAAGCAGTTGGAAGTTTGACCAGTCAAGCCCAAAGTCCTTGTTGGCGGATGCAGTGCTTTGCCCGAAATACTCATTTGTAGGGTAAAGAACTTCGTGACCACGGAAAGCGGATTTGCTGATCATGCAAAGTACTTTGCAGTCTCTGATGCAGATGCCGCACATGCCGCTGACGGGATTTGGATCCCGTGTGCGGAGGGCGGTACCATCGGTGGATCGTGCGTTGTTTAATCTATCATCCATCACGATAAACCTCATGTTTGATTCTGTCGTGGGGTCTTTACAATTGTAAAGGGAATTGCCGTTTGGATGATTTGGTTAAAAAGACTTTGGTTGTATTGTTCTGCTCGTGCTGCA
>JBHLPI010000077.1:0-9391 GCA_048939595.1 Promethearchaeota archaeon
GAGATTCTTTGCCCGCGGACAGCTTGCTGTCCCACACTAGCGGCCATTTGTGCAAGGTTGAGAGGATTTCCCTTTGCCCCGGTTCCAGTCATAATCACGGCATGTTTATCGAGGCCTAGTTGTTGTTCGGCAACTTCACCAGCTTCGTCACGAGCACGAGCAAGGATTTCAATCATTTTCATCTCAAAGGTTTCTTCAAGTGAGCGACCAGGAAGCCGTTGGAGTTCATCAGCCTCATATATTTGGACTAGTTGGCTTCCTTCTTGCTCTGCATCGGAGAGAATTTGTTCAATCCGACGTATTGCGGTTGGTGAAAGAATAACATCATCAATTCCCATACTAAAGCCCATGTTAGTGATCAGCACCACTAATAGTGGGCAAATTGCATCGAGGAATCTTCGAGCCGCGGCGTTACCGTAATCTTTTGCGATTCGGTGAAGGACGCTTTCAGGTTGTGCGGCACCAATCGCCTTTTTGTCAATTACCCCGGCAAGGAGTTGTCCATCACGAATGAAGACGTAAGCATCATACGGACAAGCCTCTTTTTCACAGACATCACATTTCTGGCAGATTCGCGCTTTCAACGAAAGGTTAAGACCCTTCGGGAGTAACATACTGAAAATTTGCTTTCCAGTCCACATCGGTTCGGGATCAATAATGGTGGGTGGTGGGAGGTCCTCACGATATCCCGCGGATGCAAGAAGCTGACAGGTCTGGCGTTTGTTGAAAACAGAATTCTTTCGGGTGAGTAAGAACGCTGACGAGATGTAGTCTTGGATTCCTCCAATGATTGGACCTCCATAACGTGGACTCAGAATCTGTTCCTGTACAAGCATCAATATTCGTGCTTCAGCCCGAGCTTCTTCACTTTGTGGGACATGAAGGTTCATTTCGTCACCATCAAAGTCGGCATTATATGGTGGGCAGACGACGAGGTGGAGCCGGAAAGTCCGATATTTCATTACTTTCACCTCGTGAGCCATAATGGACATCCTGTGAAGCGATGGTTGACGATTGAAGAGGACAATGTCGCCGGACCTCAGATGTCTTTCAATAACATAGCCGGGTGCTAATCCATCAGCATTTGTTTTTCGATCTTTCACATAACGGAGATCGATACGTTTACCATCAGGACGGACGACATAATTACAGCCAGGATAGCCTTGTGGTCCTTTCAAGACCAGTTCTCGCATATCTTCGATATTCCATTCAGTGACGCGCTCAGGAACTGTTAGGGTCTTGGCAATTTCTGTGGGAACCCCAACTTCGTTGATGGATAGGTTGGGGTCGGGTGAAATTACCGTACGAGCAGAGAAGTCGACACGTTTGCCTGAGAGGTTGCTTCGAAATCGTCCTTCTTTACCCTTCAGTCGCTGAGCTAGTGTTCGTAGGGCACGGCCTGATCGATGGCGAGCCGGTGGAATGCCAGAAACTTCATTGTTGAAGTAAGTTGTTATGTGGTATTGTAGAAGTTCCCAGAGGTCTTCTACAATGAGCTGGGGTGCTCCGGCTTCAATATTTTCTCGTAGTCGTTGATTAATTCGGATTACATCAACAAGCTTGTGGGTGAGGTCATCTTCGGATTTTACTCCAGATTCTAACGTGATAGAGGGACGAACAGCAACAGGAGGTACGGGTTGGACGGTTAGAATCATCCATTCGGGTTTAGAGACACGGGTATCGATTCCCATGAGGAAATTATCATCAGGAGTTATGCGTTCAAGTCGGTCACGAATATCAGTGGGAGTCATCCGGACGCTGCCTTCCATTTTCTCCTCATAGAAAGTGGTTGGCTTTTCGAATTTAATTTTATATTGTTCAGCCTCACAGTGGGGACAAGTTGTAGCCTTTCCTGCTTCTTTGAGGACTTCATCAGCAATTTCTTGGTCAAGATGGTTGTATCTCTCATAATGAGCATCCATTTTTTCTTTGAACTTCTGCCATGATTCATCTTTCAGTTTTAGTCGAGCACAACGTCGACATAGAGCCTTAAGGAATTTTTTGATTTGTTTGGCAAAGCTCACATGGACAACTGGTCGAGCCAATTCGATATGTCCGAAGTGACCAGGGCATTCGCCAACGCGGTTTCCACAGGATTTACATCGTTGACCGGGTTCAATAGTACCTAATTTGGGGTCCATGAGCCCTGAGGAAATAGGAAGACCGTCTTCGTCGTAAGTGTCAGCAGTAATAACCTGTGTGACACTCATTTTGCGAATGATTTCCGGCGAGAGCAGCCCGAACCAGACACTGCCAACCTGCTTAAGTGGATGTGAAATTCTTAATTCCTCCTAAATTTTCTCCTTATGTTCTGTCAGTTAATTTCAGTCGTGGCCATATCCCAAGAGAGATGAGTTCCTGTAGGACAAGCTTGAAAGCGTACGACATCTCGACTTTGCTAATTGTTGTGGTTTTGGGAGCACATACTCGACATCGATATCGATCACGGTTTCGATCGTATTCGGCTAGCATGCCGCATTCTTCGCAAACCATCGCTGTATATTTATCAGATTCTTCTAAGAGTCGTTCACGGAGAAGTAGAGCTGCTCCATGTCCGATTAGGCAGTCTCTTTCCATTTCTCCAAAACGTAACCCACCTTCTCGTGCTCTACCTTCTGTGGGTTGTCGAGTCAGAATCTGTACGGGTCCACGAGCCCGAGCATGCATTTTGTCTGCAACGAGATGGTGGAGCTTCTGATAG
This sequence comes from Promethearchaeota archaeon, assembly GCA_048939595.1. Lineage (GTDB taxonomy): Archaea > Asgardarchaeota > Hermodarchaeia > Hermodarchaeales > Hermodarchaeaceae > Hermodarchaeum. Next base: position 2,702 of record JBHLPI010000077.1, read on the forward strand.
TAGACGACTCCAATGAAAAGATCAACATCGTATTTGTGCCCAGTTACTCCATTGTACATGGTTTCTCGGCCACTATACTTGAAACCAAGATTGAAGAGATCTTGAAACATAGTTTCTAGTTTTTTCCCTGAGAAAGGCGTAGCATCGACGGATTGTCCCTGCAAACAACCGATTTTTCCACCCATGGACTCAAGAATCTGACCAAGCGTCATTCGGCTCGGAAATGCATGAGCGTTGACAACTAGATCAGGAACCACTCCAGTTTCTGTGAAAGGCATATCTTCTTGTGGTGCAAGGAGACCGATAACACCTTTTTGACCATGGCGACTAGCAAACTTATCGCCTAGTTCGGGAACACGTTCATCGCGGACCTTAACCTTGACAAGACGGTTTCCATCTATTGTCTCAGTGATGAGTACCTTGTCGATTGTTCCTTCTTCTCCGTGGCGGAGGCTAACCGATGTTTCACGTCGCTTGGGTCCGGGAACTTCAAGCTCTGTATATTCTTCTAGGAACCGTGGGGGGCTTGTCCGACCAATAAGAATCTCATCTCCCCCAACCTGAAATTCTGGCTCGATTATACCGTCTTCGCTAAGAAGGCGGTAAGCTTCAGAGGCTCGGTATCCACGAACTTCGCGGCTGGGAATTTCGAATTTATCCTCTTGCCCACCTGGGTACTTGCGTTCTTCAGCATCATAACTTCGGAAAAAGGAAGACCGAGCGATTCCCCGTTCTATGGAGGCTTTGTTGATGACAAGTGCATCTTCGATATTATATCCTTGGAAGGAGTGAATGGCAACAATGAAGTTTTGTCCTGCGGGTCGTCGATGGTACCCAATTACTTCCATGGGTCGAGTGGTCACTATTGGACGTTGCACATAGTGAAGAATGTGGCTGCGAGTGTCCACCCGAAGCCCAAAATTCGCCGAGTACAACCCAAGGGCTTGTTTAGCCATTCCGGCTTCGTAGGTATTACGTGGGGATTGGTTGTGTTCTGCAAAGGGTACAAGACTTGCACAAATTCCGAGAATGGTTTCCGGTACAATTTCTAGATGGGTGTGTTCAGGTGTAATATCCTCAAGGTTCATGGCTATGAGTGTGTTTTCTTCCTCTTCGGCATCGAGGTATTCAATAATGCCGGCTTTTATGAGGTCATCCCACGAAATTTCCCGATTTCGAACCCGTTCCACGTGTTGTTTCTCAAGGAGTGGTACCCCATCTTTGACAACGATGAGCGGTCGTCGAACCCGACCTGCATCAGAGTTAATCTGAATTTCGTTGGTATCAGGATAAAACGCGACATTTACTTGGTCACTTAATTCGTTGCGTTGGCGGCGATCACGAAGGCGGGTGACCAATAACTCAGGTTGCGAATGGTTCCCTACAAATCGACCATTCAAATAGACATAAGTGCCTTTCTTTGTTGAACTAACTTTGGCGTCTATGGGTTGGACTTTGAGTGATAGAAGGGCCTCTTCGACTTCTGCTTCATCTGAGCCAACTGAAATGTAGGACATCAAGGCAAGGTTTTTGACCAGGCCACAGTTTGGGCCTTCTGGTGTTTCGTTTGGACATAGCTTCCCCCAGTGAGTGGGGTGAAGGTCACGGGCTTCGAAGTGGGGTTGGCTTCGGCTAAGGGGTGATACGACGCGGCGAAGGTGGCTAATGGAGGACATGTAGTTGACTCGATCGAGGAGTTGGCTGACTCCGGCTTTGCCACCAACCCAATTGCCTGTTGCGAGGGCATGGCGTAGCCTTTCAGTAATAACATCTGCGCGTACTGCAGTCTTGATGTTGGGTTTGCGCCCACGAGTTGCTGTCCTTTCTAATTGATATTTAATATCACGACAAAGATTGAGAAAAGCAACCCGAAAGAGACTGGTGAGCAAATCGCCAGCTAGTTTGAGCCGTTTATTCGAATAGTGATCTTTGTCATCTTCTTCACGTCGGTCGACACTTAGCTCCAAGAGGCGTTGCGTCATTTGGCCCACATAGTGAGCCTTGTTCACTGCGGATCCAGAGTCTGTGCCAATGTGGGGGAGAAGATAGCGGTTCAGCACCTGTTCAGCTCGACGAAGTCGATAATCTTTAGTTTGACCCACCGCAACCCGTTTCCCGATATAATCCAGTGCATTCTCACGGGTGGCTTTGGGATCCTTTGGAGCGACAAGGGATTCAGCTGCATGAAAGCTTGGAATTAACTCCTGAGCAAGGGTTGGATCGTCTGTTATTGCCGCGACGGTTTCACGGTCTGTAACTAATCCCAGAGCACGCATGAGGACGACTAAGGGAATCTTACCTGGAACAGAAGGGAAGGAGACGCGAAAAGTATGATCAGCACGCCGTTCCATTGTAACTGGAGCTCGAAAACCGCGGGCCGTTGAGAACACCTTTGCCATATGTGTACATGAACTGCTGCTTGTGGCTTCTTCAATAAGAATGCGATTTGGTGCTAAGTCCTCCTGGGTTACGAGGACACGTTCAGAGCCGTTAATGATGAAATATCCACCGGGATCGTTTGGATCCTCACCCGCTTCAACGAGCTCTTCAGGGGTCATAGCGGAAAGGCGGCAAAAGGCGGATTTGAGCATTATCGGAAGCCGACCTACATAGACACTGGTGGTCTCCTCATCATATTCCATCCCGGTTTTTTCATCCCGATACACAGGAGTCATTTCCAAGTAAATGGGTGAGGAGTAGGTGAGGTTTCGAATCCGAGCCTCGGCTGGTGCAATGTTTCGAACTGAACCATCTGCTTCTCGAACGGAAGGATTTTGAATCTCAACCCGGCCTAAGCGTACATAATAATTGGGAATATCTGGCTCGATTTTTCCAACATCACTGACGATTTGTTGAATCCGCCGTTCAACAAAGTAATTGTACGAGTCCAGATGCTGCCGGACTAAACCCTTCGATAGGAAGAAGGATTTCATAACTGCCCAACGGTCTTCAGACGAAAGTGCCATATTATACCCTCAGAGACAAATCTGCTCAGTTTGCGACGCAATCCCACCCTCATCAGACGGCATCACACTTCCATGAGCCCATATAGCTATAGCCCGCATGAGAAACGTGGAACCCTGTGTCCTATGAAGCAGAACGGGAACAGTGTCTCATCGGTAATTTTGCCCAGGCAGAAACATGCGGCGCCAAACCAGCCGTCGCTCCAGCGAAGCAGACCGTCTGCGGAGTTACGCCGACAATGTACAAACGCCTTTTTAAGCTTTCGATTAAACGCTTGGGGTTTCGATTAAACGCTTTGTGAACTACCCTTTCCTTACGGATTGGGTTTCCTGCTTCATTGTTTCAGCCAGTGCTGACAGCTCCACAGGCCCTTCCCGAGGTTCCCTCGGTGCCAATATAGAGTGAAGTCCTATTTTCTTAATGTTTTTTGCGGCATTGATATCTCGATCATGATGGATTTCACATTTGGCACAAACCCATTCACGATCTGCTATTTGGAGCGTATTATTCTTGAATCCGCAAGCTGAACAGAGTTTACTTGTGGACTCAAAACGCCCAATTTCGATTAAGTTTACGCCGTTTATTTCGGCTTTATCCTTCAGCATTTGAAGAAAATTTGACCATGCCGCATCTGAAATCTGTCTTGCTAGCTTTCTGTTCCGCAACATACCACGGACGTTTAAACTCTCCACGATAATCGTTTGGTTCTCACGAATTAGTCGGGTGGATAGTTTCTGTTGAAAATCCATTCGTTGATTGGTAATTCGTTCATAGCATAGGGCTAGCTTTTTTCTTGCTTTCTCACGATTTCTGGATCCCTTACCCTTTCTACTTAGTCTGCGATGAAGGCATTGTAACCTTTTAATTGCCTGTTGGATGTGTCGTGGATTTCTGATTTTATCACCAGTAGATAAAGTGACGTATGAAGAGAGGCCGACGTCAATCCCTACTGAGCTTTCTTTGGTGATTTGCTTCTTTCTAGGAGGACGGTCACTATCATCAACAACGATACAAATGAAGAACTTACCTGTTTTAGTAGAAACTATAATGCATTGTTTAGGGTTGCCCTGAAATCTTCTATGGAAAACGACCTTCACTTTTCCAATTTTCGGAAGATAAACTCGTTGGGTTTTAAAATCAACTTTAAAGAAATTTGGGACAACAAAGGACTGACGATGAGCTTTTCTGCTCTTGAACTTCGGATATCCTGGATTCTCTCCGCGCTTGACTCGTCGGAAGAATTGTTGATAAGCTAGAACCACTCGCTTAATGGCTTGATAAAGAGAAGCAGAGTAAGCATCCTTGAGAAAGTGATGTTCCTGTTTCAGACTTGGAAGCAGGTAATTCATGTCGAACCAGCTGAGACATTTACCACTGGTTTCATAGGCGAGTTTCTTTTGTTCCAAGGCCCAGTTATAAACAAACCGACAAGCATCAATATTAATCTGAATTTGTTCATGTTGAAACTTATTCGGGTATAATCGATACCTGTAGGTTCGCAGCATGCAATTAGGTTCTACATTAAATTATTTGAAGTACTCAAATTACTTTGCATTTACTGTACTCAACCAAAAAATGGGGGAATATTGTTGGACAAAATAAAAGCAGCCCTCTTGGAATATGAATCAGAAATAAACCGAATAAATGATGAATACTGTAAGGCCACTGAGAAATTGGATATCTACAATGAAGAGGAACGGAATCAATATTTAGGAATTATTGAAAAGGCTGGCTTCCAAGTTCAACAAGCGGAATACACGCTTCTTCGAGTATTACAAGAGAATAAACATATTTCTGAGTCTTATTCAACAGAAGATTTGGAAATTGAACTTGGTATTCTTCGTTCACCACGAGATGCCTGGGAAGGAATAATAGATCCTAAAGTAATTTCGGAAATAGCCAATGAACTCCTACTTAAGGAAGAATCTCATGAAATATACATTCCAATAGGCATAGGATCGACGAGGATGCTCTCTGAATTCCCTGATGGTTATTTTTTCGGTAACTCACAAATAATTGAACGAGAATCACTGCCCAAAGCAATGAAGAAAGAAGTCGAGAAAAGTAAATTGCTTCAAGCCCATCCTCGATGGGTAAAACTTCAGGTTGATATTCCAGGACCTGAACAAGCGATGATAATTGGGGAAACTAGAATTGCACAAGATCTCGATATTCATCGATTCCAAGCCCGATATCCTTGGGAAAAGGTTCTTGGTCGTGAGTTTCAAATTGTTTTTTGTTATTCACCGATTATGAAGATTGTAAGGCGTTCCCGGATTCAGCAGCTATATGGCAGTGACTATCATCGTTTGAAGAAATTAATGCGTCTTCCATTATTTGAGAAACTATCAATTTTGAGAAGAAACGCTTCTAGTAATGAAATGGTTAATCGATTACAAATGGCTCTTTCCTTCATTGGTTTAGCTCAATCAGCAAATGATGATGCCTTGATGTTCGCGTTATTGGTTACAGCCCTCGAAGCACTTGTTTTACCGAAGGAAACAAAGACTCAATTGTCACGCACTTTTTCGCAATATTGTGCAGTTCTTTCTTCAGATGAAAGTGAATCGCGAATAAAGAACTCCGGATATTTCAAAACAGCCTACGGAAAAAGGTCAGCAGTATTCCATGGACAAAGGCCCAAAGTTAATACTCAAGAATGTACCCGATTGCTCGCTTTTTGTCGAAGCATATTTCTCAAAGTATTAGATCTATTCGATTCACAAGTTATCCAAACACATAAAGAATTCCAAAGTAAGTTAGAGGTAAGTCTTTATTCCGGACAACCATTAGCCAGTTAATGGTTATTGTCTAGCGTAGATTAGATGATTTAATACAATAGAAAGCGACACCATTTCCGGGATTCGAACCCGAGTCCTAGGAGGCCCGCAGGTCAATGAATCATCATCGACCTTTGACAGTCCCAGATTACAAACCTGGTTATTTGTAGAAGTATTTATTATATTGATTATCGGTTTACCAAGAAGAGAGTGAAACTAGGATTACTAAAGAGCACGCGAAGCAACCAGAAAAAGCCAAGCAACCAAAGAAACCTAGACCATTCAAGACAGTAGCAGTTAGTGATGCTTGGCCAAATCCAAATAAGCAGCAGAAGAAGAAATCAAGAACACAAATTAGAAGGGGGTAATCGTTTGAGCCAAGAAGAGAAGGAAGATAAGCCGCGTAAATTTAAAGAAGTCACAGTTCATGAAACAGCTCCTGACGAAGGAAAAGAGAAATGAAACCGTTGATAGGGTTGTAAAATGGCGAACAGATCCAAAAAATCACCGGTAGATAAGCTCGAGTGGCTAGAAAACCTTAGTATGAAACGCCATGAAGATCATATCAAAAGAAAGGAAAGGTTGGAAACTAAAGCTATTGGTTTAGCAGGAGTAGTTGGAACGGGTCTAGCACTCATAATGGCTTTTACACCAATTATTCTAAGTATAATTCCTACAGGTTCTATTGTGATACTACCAATCACTGGTTTCTTAATTCTGACATCACTATTTCTATTCATTTCACTATTTTGTGCTATTTGGGCGGCAAAAACCACGAAATATTATCTCAGTCCCGATATTGCCGATATTAAAGATCGACTAGAAGAATTTTCATACCAATTATTACTTGAATACCAGATCGAAGCCTTATCTGATGACATCGAAAAAAATTTGTTAATATTTCAACAAAAAGCAAAATGGTTACGTGGTTCGTTTGCCTTCACAC
>JBHLPI010000078.1:0-9225 GCA_048939595.1 Promethearchaeota archaeon
TTTACTGGTAATTTCGGGGAGTGGTCGGACTGCAATTGTCAAAGCAATTATTGAAAGCTATCTTGATCAAAACCCCCGTATCATATCCATTACAAGTTATCCGGAAAGCTGGATTGGCAGGATGAGTGATTTAGTCGTCAAGCTTCAAGGTCGAACGAAAATCGATTTAGTCCGTAAGGAGAAGGGAGAGGATGCCAGCCTTACTCCAGAGGGTACCCAGTTTGAAATCGCTTCCGCTGTGTTTCTTGATGGGGTCATTGCCGAGCTTGCTAGGCGATTTAACAAAAGTCACGATGATTTAATCGCAGCTCACTCCCAAAGCACCTAATGCCCTGATATCGCCACTAGATTCGGTGAGCCTGCGATTTCGAAAACTATTTGAGCAATTGCTGAAGCAACATCAATTCGAGGCGAGTACAAATGGCAGAAAATTATCAATGTCCCCTCTTTGTTTGGAAGACCGGAAAATTACTAGCCCACGTTCACCAAGCTCTCACCGACAAGTGGGAAGTTGTCATGCACCCCATCGGTGAAATGGTCGAAATGCGTATCAGCGCAGGAAAAAACATTGAGCCCCTCACACTGAATCTATACGCGTTATCTGGGAAAGCCCTCTGGGGATATATTGATCTACCAGTAATCTCCTCTCAAATTGACTTACTCAAAGGTGTGACTGACCAACTTAAAGCAAAGACGGGCGCATCCTTGGGGCCTGCGAAACGCCGAGTTAAGTTCAAGTATGAAGGCGAAACCATCGAAACCGAAACCACGACCGCAGATGTCTACAGTTGGTCGATGAATTACGGTCTTCTCTACTCACTCCCGTCCGTTACACGCTTCTTAACTGCTCTTGATGCAGCTATTAGAGAGCATAATGGACGCGGTTTAGAGGGAAACGAGTTTTTTGTAACCTACCGGGATGGAAGCCTCCACTTACAAGAACCATCGCTTAGTTTTGTGCTTGTTTCAGCCTGGGGTTATTATAGTGCCTTCCTATATCTAGGCGATGACAGTCTAGAAATTCAAATTTGTGACGAGGAAAAAGAAGTATTCCCAGCTGATGAATTTGACAAAGTAATTGCCACAGCAAAGGAGCTCTTCGAATCTGAAAATGAGATTGCTCTGAAAGAAACATGAATCAATTGTTCGGAGAGAGGACATTGCCTTCTCAAAACCTGATGCTCCAACCCTCTTCTCAGGGATCCCTACCACTCTCTATTTGGATCGCCCTTTTAGCTATATTTGCTGCATCCGGTATTATTCTTCGCCAAGTAGCAATTCCCATTTTCCCGCCCTATGTCACACTCACACCTGGTTTTGTCATTCCGTTACTTACAGGAATCGTATTAGGCCCCTTAGGAGGAATCCTATGCGGCATGTTTGTGGGAGTAAGTGGGGCTTTCTGGGAACCGGTCTTGATTCCCCTAGTTGGTAATATCGCCCTTGGTTTAAGCACTGGATTGCCCACTTATTTCCGTCACAGAATTCACAATATTTCATGGATGCTAACCTGTGTTATCTCTGCTATCTTGATTGGAGGATTTCTCCCAACTTTTTCTATAGAGAGCCTCGTGTTTGGAGTGCCCTCCTTTGTGGCGGCGTTAACGGCCAGTGTTGATGCACTGCAAGCTGGAATTTGGGTAATAATAGCCCTTATCTTAGCACAAACCATTGTTGACCCCCTCGTAATTAGGCATAAGAGAAAGGAGTCTAGCGTGGAGTAAAGATTAAGTAGGTTCTAGAGGATTAGCGCTTAGAAACACCTACCATGCACTGACCAATTTTGGTGAGATTTACCATGTCAGATGAAACTTGGGAAAGTGACGAAACAGCAACTGTCGCACCTGAAGAAACCTTAGAAAAGCCGTCGACGGAGATTCAAGAAGTTACAGTTCGCGAATACCCCAAAACCGTCCTATTCTATCCCATGCTAATCTTTTCACTCATCCTTGGAATAATAAACTACCTTATACCTTTCTTCGTAATCGATCCGACGTTACGTGATAGTTGGCTCTATACAATTGCGTTCGTATGGTTTATCCTCTTTTTCTTCAACTTACTCATTGTCACCTTTGAATTCGGAAAATCCATCGTCGTCGCACTAACCCTAACCCTTGTAATCATAGTGTTAGTAGTAGTTCTCGTCTTCAACCTATACGGATATCTCTTTGTGATTAACCCCTCAACCCTTCGATTATTCATAAGTACGGAGGCGTTTTTCGCCTTCTTCATCGTCTTCCTCTTTGTTATCTTCCTCTCTTGGATTAAAACCCGAATGTTCTACTTCAAAATTACTCCAAACGAAATCATCTACAAGAAAGGAATCATGGGAGATGTGGAACGGTATGGCACAACTAATGTTATGGTTCATAAAGAAATTCCAGATCTCTTTGAATTTCTCCTTCTGCGTTCGGGTCGACTGACCATTTCTGTTCCGGGACGAAAAACAGCAATTATGCTGGATAACGTGCCTAACATTAATTCTGTAGAAATCAAAATTCTCAACCTCCTTCGTAGAATTGAAGTAGATATCGACTAACCATTCAAATCTTCTGGGCGACCAGCCTTCCGTAAGTACTAACTGGGAAGCGCTTCGCCCCACCCCCTTCCTTTTTACCCAGTGTGATGCCATGATAAGACATTAAGTGGGCTCTCAATGACTTCAGAGACAATACTTCGGTCATGGTTTAAGCAATCCATTCAACCGAGCCAAACAATGTTATGGGTCTCTGCAGTGGCACCTGATACTTTCCAAGGAGATCCACACATTTTAGAGAAGCTCCTTAAGCGTCCTCTGGAAATTCCGGACGCCATGGGACAACAACGCGCTTGCGCACGTTACATCGCTTGTCTATTCGCCCAAGCAATCACGGCATTGAATCCTTCGCCCATGCAGCTAGCGACTTTGCTCCATGAATTTCATTACTTCCAAAATCCTGACACACTTATTCATAAACCACTTCCCAATAAACTTCTTACAAATATCAAGAACCTGATTCGCGATGAATTTGATCCTACCGCTTTTTGGCAATATGAGCTTCGGACACTTACCCAGCACTTTCAAGAGGGGTTGCATGTTCTGCGAACGCTCTTTAAAACCCGGTTAAGTAAAAAGGAAACTCCCAAACTGAATTCCTTCTTTGTAAACAAACAGGAATGGTGGGGGACAAATTATTACAGGAAAGCCAATCTCGTCAATATTTATCCCCCCCTCCTTTTTCTACCCGCAGTCAGTAAGAATCTTGTACTCCGAGATGCTGTTCGTGTATTTCTTCCTGGAAGTTTCCGAAACGCGATTGATGTTCAAGAGTTTTCGAACATAATGGTTTCCGAACTCCTGAACCCCACTGATCGGCAACTTTGGTCGACGATTAAATGGAATGGGAATCAGCCTACACCTGAATATCAAGAATGGATTTCCACTATAGCCAGTTTGACTCCAAAACTCATAGAGAAAAACCAGTTTACCTCTTTGTATAAACGACTTTCAAAGATTGACTCTCGTGTGACACAGGTTCCCACAGGATCTTTCACTATCATTGCTCAACTCGAACTCTCTGAGAAACCACTAATCCCTCACCTCACAGATGTTCAGCAAACCATATTACTTCATCTTGCCAGGAATCCCTTAGCCAGTGAACGACAGCTCGCAAAAACCACTCAACTCGCCCGAGGAACAATCAACAGAAATCTCCTTGTATTTCAGCAGCAATTAGGTATTCGTGTTCCTGGGGAAATCAACTACCATAAAATCGGACTCACTCCGCTACTATTGAGAGTTCATTCCCTTCTTAGTACGAAAAAAGTACTTGCCAGATTATTTGAGCTACGTCAAGAACTAGAAGCGTTTCCGTATTGTTTCCGCTTACATGGCCCAACCTATCCCAGCCAGACTATTATCCATGCACTTCTTGCCCTACCTGAATATGCACTCACGGACTTTTGCCAGGAAATGAATCTCTGGAAGCAAAAGACCCAAGTCGCGAGTGAGTTGTACAGAATTAATCGATTTGAATGGGGAATTGAGTTCGACTATTGGAACTCATTTCTACCAATTGAATGGAAAATTATGGCAAGTAGCAATCTCCGGTCGGAGGAATCAGAGACTAGCGTACATATATTGTTGGATTATTCGGAACCAAAAATTAAGCTCACTCGAGAAGCTTTGCGAATTCTTTTGATTCTACAAAAGGATATGCGAATCAGCCAACGCCAATTAGCTACACATGCTGAGACCGCAGTAACCACTGCAGCAAATCAATACAATAGACTAATTCCCAAGGTTGTCACACCATTCGTTGAATTTGCACACCCACCTCTGCCAGAGGGATTAATCTCTTTAGTGCACTGTTCGTCACGTGAATCCTATGACCAATTCTTAGAGGGCATGCGTTTACTTCCGGCGTATCAAGCGTGGCATCTCTCTCCGCTTGATTCAAAAGAAGCATCCTCAATTCTTCTCAGTGCTAACCTCCCTCAGGGAAGTGTCATCCCCTTCCTAGCAGTTTTCCCTGAAGTAGCCAGTTTTTATGAATCAGTCTTTTCCCTCCCTGTTCTTACAGCTCGATCAATTCCCCAGATCCATGAACTACCTATCGCCCTTTTCAAAACTGTCGGACAAGAGTGGATGTGTCCTTCCACACTTCTTAGTTCCCTTTTCAACCCGCAAGCCTGAGAATCAGAAAAGGCTTCTTGTTATCCGATTAAGCCTCTTTAAATCCAGTCACCTGTTTCGAGTTTGGTTGGTAGATACGTATCGGCCAAGAATTCAAAGCCGTGACTACTGAGGGCCTGAATCTCTGCTTTTTCTTTGCGTTTGACCATTAAGCGAATATCGGCTACCCATTTTGGATTTTGTGCAACGAAAGGTTCTTCCATTACTGCTTTAGCTCGTTTGATATCTTCTGGTGTCATTCGGAGACGACATTCCCGGGGAATGTTATATTGGTCTAAGTCTCTACCAAGAACACCAAGCAATTTTAGGTTCGGAGTGGCTAAGAAGGGACTTTCATAGCTTAACCGTTTACTGCCCCGAAGATAGACGCTGTGAATATAATGTCCAAACGGATCTGCATCAACAAGAGTAAATGCAGGAAGTTTCAAGTCTTTTGCTAAACGTCGAGCAAAGATCCGACTTGCGATATCAGGGGAACCTTTTGCAGTTAGAAGTATACACGGATATTTATTCCACCATTTAACCTCACTTAACCGGAGCATAGCTGCATCCTTTTCGACTATAAGGAGGAATTCTGCATCCGATTCGATGATTTCTACTCGATCCAAGAATGGTGTAATTGACCAACCACCAGTGCCTAACTGCGTGCAATTTATTCGATCTCCACTATCCTCAAGCACTAATCGACCTAAAACCGTGCCTTTAGCGCTTGCAACGATGTGTGTTGATTCACGGTTTGTCCCAAGAAGAGGTCCAATATCATCGATGGTAGTGTCAGACTGTCGTTGATTCTCGAAGAGTTTAACATCGTTATAGAAGATTTCTCGCTTTGTCGCGTGAATATTCTTTTCCAAGAGTTCGTGGACGATTTCTAATACACGAATCAGGCGTGTTACATCCTTGGCGGTGCGAAGACTCCCTAAAGATCGGATTGTCGTTTTTTCGCCGAGTAACAAGAGATCGTTTTCTTCGTCCCAGATGATGTTTCCACTTCCACGTAATGGAAGTTCAAGTGATGGAGGGTTTCCTTTCCCGATTTCTTTGATGAGAATACGCATTAGTGTATGGATTTCTTCATGTAACATTTGAGTGTCTTTTTCAGTGACTAATTTTACACCACGAGGTAATTTTGCTCCAGTTTGTGTATCCTGGAGGCTAGCCCGGAGTTTTTGTACTGCAACAAACTTACCGTTTATAGAACTTTCAGAACTTTTCACGTGTTCTTCGAGAGTTGAGTTTTGAGCGGCTCGGCGTCGTCGGCTTCCACTACTCATTCTACAGCCACCTCTTCAGTCTCTTTTATTCGAATCTTGCCTGGGGACTCTATACCAGTAACTTTGGTGATAACTTCTTCCAATTGCTTTGGGAGCGCTTCTAATTGTTTTTTGGTCATTTTCGAATCGGTTTGTTGAATGTTCACTAGCGACTGACCCACAATGCGTGAATATCGAAGTAGCACATCTGCACGCCGTTCCTGTTCACGCCGTGTAATGACACGAACAATATGGCGTCGAAGTTTTCGACCTACTTCTTCAAAGGCGAGTTTCAACTCCCGAAGTAGGATATCATCTTCAGCCAGGGCTTGTTTGGATTGAGCTTTAAAGATCAGATGGACAAAGGGCCCGACCACATTAGCAAAGAGTCGGACGGACCCAGTTGGAAGGCCATTACTGGCAACATCCATTCGGTAGTTACGCCAGTTTACTGAAGCGGCGGCCTTCCAAATGGCACAATCTGAATTATCTCGTAGTTTTGGAGTTCGATTAACGAATCTGTATAGAACCCCTACACCCGACTGACTAGAAAGCGTAGGATCATATACAGCGGCAACTTCCACTGCAAATGCCAGGCCTTTACTGCTGGTAGGAGGTCGACTAACCGCCTCGACAAATTCCGCTTTGAATATCTCTTGTAAGGTCTGTCGAATTACTTCTTCGCCAACGGGAACAACGGTCTCAGTGGGGGGAGCATAATATTTCTCTGAAATGAAACTGGCATAAAGGGCCTTAATTTGAGCTTGTGTGAGTTGCTTAGGTGAATGTTGAGATGTGATAGGATCCGTTCGCATCCGCTTCGCAGCTTTTGATAAAATCTGCTGCGCTTTTCGCCGGCTCAATCGGCAATAACTTTTGGCAAGAAATTCAGTGAGCGTCTTATATGAAGTGTTCCGAATGAGATCCTGGAAATCGCCAATACTTGTCGAGGCTGGATGGGGCATAGCATAGCTAGGCTCTCGTACGAATTCACGAACCCGTCTTGGATAGATGTATACATCTCCATAGGGGTCAATGAAGATAATATTGATATGAGCATTCAGATACGAGGTTTGACGGACGTATTCATCTGCATACCCTCGTCGATAAGGAAGATTGAGAAAAGAGAGTTGGAGGTAGGTCCCATGATTGAAAGACATAGGAATTGCTGTTTCCTTTAGGAGGTAGTCTTTTTTGTTTTTACTTGTGGTGAAAAAGATCGATGCGTACCCTTGGCGTTCAGCCGGATGTCGGGTAGCTACAATGACCGGTCGACCAGTTGTATTTTGTGCATCACTGAAGGCACTTGAGGCACCAAAGCCTTGACTTCCTCGGGTCTGACAGAGTTTGAAGCTTTTACTACTGGCGAGATAGAGTCCATATTGTTGTTGGTCTCGCTTTGTCATCCCAATTCCAGTATCCAGCGATTCAAAACTGTACATAAGGAGATTTCTTCCTGCGACCTCTGAGGGTAGGATCTCAGGTTTCTCTAGCTCTTGAAGAACCATTAGCAAAACAGGTTCGTGATGTATGATTTCACGAATTGGAGTAGCCAAGAGCTTAATTCGATCAGAAATGGCGGTTGCTGAAGTGGGTCGACGAGTGGTCTTTAGTTGTTGAGGGACTTCCGAATAAACAACGGTTCCTGGTGGCTCATCAAGTATAATTGGTTTTGAAATACTCCCTTTCGATTTTGGAGCACGATTCCAATAATAGGTTTCGAGGGCATCCAGAGCATTATCACTAAATTCTGCACAGTATTGGGTGAACTTGTGCATTTCCATGGAGAACCCAACAAGTTGGGTACGTTTTCGGAAAAACTCCGCAACTTCTCCACGACGGATGACACTATTATTTTCGGAGTGGCTAGGTGTTTCTGGGTTAGCTTCTGGTGTGGTTTTTCCCATCTGAGATTACCCCGCTTGGAATTTTGCGCCGACTAAAACCGTTACTCATGTTGACAAGGGAGAAGACAACTTAAATCTTTATCTTTAGGTTAAAGGGCATCTCCAATGCCTTGAGGATATCTTGAACTACCCTCTTGCTACGGTTAGAGGAGGTGGCGCTACATGAATTAGGCGCGGATTAGCTATGTTAGGATATGTGAAGAATTTAGACACCTTATAAGCCTAATGGGGGGTATTAGAGAGAATTGAACTTAGTTGCGGGACTCTTACCCAGAGCGATTAAGACGTCTCGTACGATTTTGATATCGTTGAGGTAGACGAATTCGTTATGGGTATGGTAATTGGTATCATGACGAATCGTCCCGAAACATACGACAGGTATTCCTGCTTGGGCAAGATGGGCTCCATCATTCCCACCCAAATCAGCCGCGATGGGAAGGGGTTCACCTACTACTTCCTTTGCTAGGGCTGAGAAATGACGAATGAAGGGATGTTTCACATCGGTGAAATACCCATCCACTTTGTTGAGAATCTTTATCTCATCGATAGTGGTTTTTTCTTTAGCTGCTAATTCAGAAACATACTTTCGTAAATCTGCTTCAGCCTGTTTTGGATCTTCTTCGGGAACCAACCGTCGATCGAAACGGATTTCACATTCTCCGGGGATGACATTTTCTTTTTCACCGGCATGCATCATTGTGACAGTAAACCGTCCATGAACTTTAGGATAAGGGGCTTCAGGGGGGGCCTGGATTTTACTACGGATTTTTGACACGGTGGAATGGTATCGTTTGAGTTTTTCAACAAAGGCTGTTGCTCGGTATATTGCATTATCTGCTTGTTCCGGATAGCCACTATGGCCTCCTTCTCCTTTGACAATAATTTGACCCCAGAGAGCACCGCTAGCCCCGATGCTGATATAATTAGGGGCGCTGTCAATAACGACGCCAGCATTACCTCGGATACCAAGATCATCTAAAAGGTATCCAATTCCGGCCCGACCTCCAATTTCTTCATCTACTGTAACAAGTAGTTTGATATTTACTTCGGGTTCACCTTTGGCTAATTCGCCCATGGCACTCATTGCTGCAACGATGTTGGATTTATCATCAGCAGCACCACGGCCAAAGGCCCGATCACTTGTCACTCGGAGACGGAAAGGTGGAGTGTTCCAGTTCGCTGCATCAGCTGGAACGACATCAAGGTGAGTGACGAAGAGTAAATCAACATCCGTGGTTCCGTCCAACGAGACAATAACGTTGGGTCGTGATTCTCCATCGATGGTAACACCGTGGCCATCTAAGACTTCTGTACCAAGACCTAGTTGTTGGGCAGTGAGTCGAATCATCTCTGAGCACTCGGCATACCCCATACGAGAATCGTTGGTTAC
>JBHLPI010000022.1:0-30576 GCA_048939595.1 Promethearchaeota archaeon
GGTATCATCCCCCAAACCTGGTATGATGATAATGATCCACTTGATATCATGGTGTTGACTTCAAAAGCCACATTTACTGGATGTGTTCTGGAAGCTCGACCCATCGGAGTCCTCACGATGGAAGATGAAAAAGGCGAGGATGATAAGATCATCGCAGTTCCAGTTAATGATCCTCGATTCTACGAGCTTACCGATTGCTCGATGATGGCCAAACACCTCCGTGCTGAGATTGCAGATTTCTTCTTGAACTATAAAAACCTGGAACCCCGAAAATGGGTAAAAGTCAAAGAATGGAAGGACTCACCCCCTGCAGAAAAAATCATCATGCGTGCCATTGAACAATACAAGGTGCAAATGAATCAGTATTAGTTACGAACGTTGTTGTCCATCTCGACGGCGCGCAAAATATAACCGTATACTCGGAACCAAAAACGGGGTCTTCTTCTTATACGCCAAATATTCTGCTCCAAAACGACGTTCTAAATTCGGTTCTTCACGTTTCTTTATAATAATAATTTGGACTATAATGACTATCAACGGAATAATGAGAGTTATACCAAGGGATCTAAAGAGTAAACCCATTCCAACAGGGAGTAATGTATATCCAAAAGTCATAGGATTTCGCGTATAAGTAAAAATCCCTGTCGTGAGAAGAATAGATGACTGCGACTTTTGATCTGCCTCACCCCAAGGTAATCCTCTTCCCACTTCTCGTAATTGTTTGGTGGCTTTAATCCCAATTATAGCGCCTGCTACCATAACAAAAATACCAGAAAAGATGTTGAAAGGAATGGGTGGAAATGGGGGAAGGTGCAACAGTAGATCAACCATAGTACCGAGCAGAAAAGTGCCCAGGGGGACGAGAATGAAGATTAAGAGATAAGGAATCAAGTAACGTAAATGGATAACTGGTTTTGTAGTGTTAGAGGCGTTAGGGGTGGTCATGGAGGTGCCATCCAAGAATGGCGGGCCCGCGGGGATTCGAACCCCGGATTTTCGGCTTAGAGGGCCGATGCCGTATCCTGCTTGGCCACGGGCCCGATTTGTGAGGAATGAGGATTTCGTGAAGTTCGCATGAGATAGCGGTAGGAGCCGGATATATTTTTATCTGTACATCGCATTGAGAGAATTGCTTTGCGGTGGTGTCTTTATGGAAGCTGATTTTAATTTCACAGCTATGGCGTTACGAAGTACCGTTACTGAATTTCAAATGACAGAAACCAAGACCGTACGGTCACTTTTAAAGGAATTGGGGTTACTTCACCGACATTTTGTCGTCCTAGTTGACGGGAAACGAGCCTATCTCGAAGATGAAATCATTGAAGGGCAGCGAGTAATTGTACTCCCAATCATTGCAGGTGGATAAGAGACGGTTTATTATTTTACAGGGTATTTTGTAAAATTTTCTTCAGATGTATCTACCGGAAAATCTTGTGAACTGTTCCTACATAGATGAAGGAGCTTTTATCGAGTCCACTCCTGAGCCCTGTTCAGTTGTTGGAGTGATTCGGATTTTGTGTGTCAGCAGCATCGAAATCATGCTGGGATTAGATAGGAAGTCAACATTTTTTCAATCGGGGGGTGTGGTCAGGATAAGTATCAAGTCGTTTCACACTTGATATACAAACGGAGGTTTCTTAACGAAGAAGTTAAAAACAACCTTTGAGTATTCGGGTTCACTCCGGTAAGAAGTTCTCACTCAATGATGGTGTGTA
This sequence comes from Promethearchaeota archaeon, assembly GCA_048939595.1. Taxonomy (GTDB): domain Archaea; phylum Asgardarchaeota; class Hermodarchaeia; order Hermodarchaeales; family Hermodarchaeaceae; genus Hermodarchaeum. The sequence goes on from JBHLPI010000022.1 coordinate 1,716, forward strand.
ACTGTGAAGAAAACGACAACACTGATTCTCATTCTGGTCCTACTTAGCACGCTAATACTGAGCCCCATTATTGCACCTGCTGTAAGCTTGCAATTCGGAGGTTTTGGAACGAATAACCTTTTACAATCAAAGAGTCCACCAGTTCCACAGACGACGGCTGATTGGCTTGATGTCAATCTTGATGTGGAATTCAGTTTCGATGAAAATTCCGTGACAATTGGTTGGACTGGTCGTCCACGTACAGGAGCACAATCCCCCTTCAATCCGCTATATACCTGGACGAAATCTGGTTATATTGATGGGGGAATCTGGGAGGGAAATCCCGGAAACGCTACAATCTATGCTGTTGCGTGGGATAATACCACAACTGCCTCCGAAGTCAGAGATTTCTTAAACACCACTATGGAAAATTACATACGATATACCAGCTATCCATCCTTAAGCATCTTCAACTTCACAGACTATGAGAATCAGACTATGTGGCTGTTCAACGACGCTATCGCCTCTCATGAAGAATTTCTTAACAACACATTTTATCTAGTCAATAACGCCACAGCTTACCTTATGGATGGTTTTAACGCAACAGGAATCATCGGAAGCCTGAGCGAATATCATATTCACCTTGAATGGTTCGAGAGTGCCCCAGTTGCTGATGTAACCTTTACTTACACCATTTCTGATATCATTACCCAGCAAGGGGATACATACGAATTTCGTCTAGGAGATGCCTTGGGTCAATCGGCACTTTTGAACCTAACAGGAGAAGGCACCGTAATCATCAATGGACCCTATAATCGCGTCTACGTGAATGGAACTCCTGCTTGGATCTTTGAGGATAAGACCTTCCCTTTCTACCCAATTAGCAGCGAGGAATATCCACTCTCTGATTCTACTAAGGATTTTGAGTATTGGATTTCATATCAAGAGGCATCCTCGGTACTATCGATTAGCAGAGAATTCAGTACAAACGCCGTCAATCGAGGAGATTTGTTAACAGTAAATATCTTTGTTGAAAATACTGGAAATACAATTTTTACCCAAGCCGTAATTCGGGACGTTATTCCTATTGAGAATGGAGTGTTCCAACTCGTTGAGGGAATTGCTTCGATAACGATTCAACACCTTCAGCCTGGTGAAAATATCACCCTTGAGTACACCGTCATGGCACTCCAAACAGGTATCTACGAATATCCGGCAGTTGTCGCCATTGGTATTGATTTGTTTAATAGCCAATACGCGTTCACTTCCACGACCGAATCGATTACCATCGGAGGGGGCTTAATTCCAAGCGAGCTTACGTTGATAGGAATAGCAGTCGTCATCATTGTTATCTTCATCGTTCTACTCATTCTATATCGATTCCGCCGACGTATCTTCTAGCTAAATCTTCAGCAGGAAAAAATCGATTTTCTGAAAAAGATTCAGTAATCGGACGTAAGGGTGAGTTGGGCAAAGTCCTAAAAGCTCAAAGCCCTAAGATGCCTACAGGCGGTTGTTCAATATGCCAACAGAGGAACCGGCCGGATATCTCGGAAAAGCTCAGAAAACTCTTAGCAAAGCAAAGGTCCTGGTTGGGGATCGCATTTCCATTGTAACTACTGATAATACCTTTGAAGGAATAGTAATCCCTCGTGCTGAAATTGGCGCGGATGACCAACACATTATACTCAAGCTTGATTCTGGATATAATGTGGGTATTCATGTAGATAACATTAAGGAACTCAAACGGGTGGACGCAGGGAGAGACGTTCGGCCTGAAATGCCATCAGTTCCGCGAAAAATTAAGAAAGGATTACCCTGGGTCAGTATCTTGAGTACCGGAGGCACAATTGCCAGTCGGGTCGACTATCAGACTGGGGCTGTCAATCCTGCCTTAACAGCGGATGATCTCTATACAGTCGTCCCAGAGCTAGGTGAACTAGCAAATATTAGAGCCGAAGTCTTATTGAGCGTATTTAGTGAAAACCTCCAACCAAGTCATTGGACAAAAATTGCTAAACAAACTGCGAAACACCTTGAGGACTCCGAAGGTGTTGTAATTGCCCACGGGACGGATACAATGGGATATACAGCAGCAGCCCTCAGTTTCGCCCTCCAAAATCTCCCACGCCCAGTAATCTTAACCGGTTCACAACGATCATCTGACCGCCCTTCTTCTGATGCAGCCCTGAATTTAACCGGGGCGGTCTTAACGGCGTGTCGAGCACCTTTTGCTGAAGTAGTAATCGCAATGCATCGGACCCCAGATGACACACGAATAGCCTTACACCTAGGAACCCAGGTTCGAAAATGCCATACAAGCCGCCGTGATGCCTTCTTAACCATCAACGCCGACTTACTAGGTGAGGTCACAGAAGGGAAAGTGCATATGCTCGTCGATGAGTCTATGTACCATCACCGTGATGAAAAACGAAAACTAACTTTGAAGCCTAACTTCGACGCCAAAGTTGCATTACTAAAGACCACGCCTGGGGGAACGGGAGAACTTATGAACGCGCTTATTGACCGCAACTATCACGGAATTGTTCTCGAAGGGACTGGACTAGGCCATGCGCCGGAATCGATGTTCTCAGCGATAGAAAGAGCCCAAGAAGAACAAATTCCAATTGTAATGACCTCTCAGTGCATTTGGGGTCGCGTGCAGATGAGAGTATATCGAACAGGAGTCGAATTGGTCCAACGGGGCGTCATTCCTGCTGAAGATATGATTGCTGAGACAGCATATGTGAAGTTGATGTGGGTGCTTGCTCAAACTCGAGAGCCATCTAGGATTCGGGAAAAAATGCTGGAGAACTTGGTGGGAGAAATAACTGACTGTTCGAAACGTAGCCAATACGAGGAGATGACCCAAGGATGAGTTCCATAGATTTTAAAAAAGTGGGAGCGCTCATCGGCATTGAGGTTCATCAGCAATTAGACACAAAAACCAAATTATTCTGTAACTGCCCAACTGAAATCCGCGAGGAGGACCCTGATTTCACCTTTCTCCGCCGCTTGCGTCCAACCCAAAGTGAACTTGGCGAAGTCGATCCTGCTGCACTCTTTGAATTCCAAAAAGGTCGAATTCACATTTATGAAAATTATGATGATAGCATCTGTTTAGTTGAACAAGATGAAGAACCACCCCACCTATTGGATGAGGAAGCCGTTGAGTTCGCCTTAGAAATCTCGCTATTGATGAATGCTCAACCTGTTGATGAGATTCAAGTTATGCGCAAGCTAGTCATTGATGGTTCCAACACAACAGGATTCCAAAGAAGTGTTGTCGTCGCCTTTGGCGGGTCTATTGAGGTAAATGGGCTGACTGTACCAATCCAAACCATCGGAGTAGAAGAAGATGCGGCACGAAAAATCCGAGAAGACAGCTCACGGACCTATTGGCGTCTTGACCGCTTGGGAATACCACTGATCGAAGTTGCCACTGCACCTGTGATGAAAACACCTCAACAAGTACTTGATACGGCTCTCCGAATAGGACAAATCTTTCGTGTCACTGGAAAAGTCAAACGAGGTTTAGGAACCATTCGTCAAGATATCAATGTCTCAATAAAAGGTGGAGCTATTATCGAAATAAAAGGAGTACAGAAACTGAATCTCATTGGCCAAGTTGTTCATTATGAGGTTCAACGACAAGTCGAACTCCTTAGATTACGCGACGAACTGAAGCAGCAAGGAATCCGTCCTAGTCAAATAAAGAAAGACATTCATGACGTCTCGGATCTCTTTCGACACAGCGAAAGCAAAGTCATCAGGTCAGCACTCAAACGACAGGAGGGTGTATATGCCCTGGTCCTTCCAGGATTCGCAGGTTTTGTTGGACGGGAAATTCAGCCTGGTCGGCGATTAGGAAGTGAATTTGCTGATTATGCAAAATTCTGGGGTGGAGTCCAAGGATTATTTCATACTGATGAGCTTCCCAATTACGGAATCAGTGCTGAAGAAGTTGTAAAGTTACGTAGTCATGTGAATGCAAAAACAAACGATGCTGTCATTATTGTCGCCGCAGCTGAATCCGCGTCTACTGATGCGCTCAAAGCAGTAGTGGACCGGGCAAAGGATGTACTCAAAGGAGTACCTGCTGAAACCCGAGGTCCTTTGGAGAATGGTACAACTCGATATTCCCGGCCAAGACCAGGTGCAGCGCGAATGTATCCAGAAACAGATGTGGCACCTGTTGTGGTGACGGCTGACCGGCTTGAACATATTCGTGCAGCTTTGCCGGAGTTACCAGAGGAGAAATTACAGAAATTCCGAGATGAGTATCAACTTAGCGAAGAGTTAGCAACAGTAATGATTCGTTCTCTTCGAATTGATCTTTTTGAACAAATCACTAAGCAGCATCCGTCCTTCGCAGTCACTGCGGCTTCAACCCTTGAAACTATTTGGCGTAATCTCGAACGTGAAGGTGTTGCAGTTGATGATATAGAGGAAGAACAGATCCTGCTTCTATTTGACCGATTAGCAGAGGGGAAATTCGCCAAAGAAGCTATCGAAGAGCTACTTACATGGCTGGCTCAAAACCCGGACAAATCTGTGGATAATGCTATCATCGATCTTGGCTTAGGTACGATTTCACGTAGCGAGCTTAAAATCATGATTGACAAGATTGTTGAGGTAAATGCTTCGATGGTTACAGAGCGTGGAGAAAGAGCTATCGGTCCACTGATGGGTTTAGTGATGAAGGAAGTGCGGGGACGGGCTGATGGCAAGCTGGTAAGTGAATTATTACAGACTGCAGTGAAGGCTTTGTTAAAGAATTAAGTATTAACAGATTTGTGTTTTTAGTAAATGGCAGCCAGTGCTACTAGAATTAAAGCAGTGACTACACCTGCTAACACCATTCTTAACCCTCCTGCAATCATGCTTGCATTGGCGATTCGTCCCATCCAAACGCCGATGACAAAGAGGAATAACATAGTGATTGCTACAGAAATCGCTCCACCAAGAAGAAAATCAAAAGGTAAGATCATGAGTGGAATGAGAGGAAGAATTGCGGCTGGAAGTGGTGCAATGCCATGAATACATGAAGCCCAAATGGTGGCAAACCGGACGGCAGAATCTACCATACAACCATCCATGGGTCGTTGCATTTGTTGTTCGAGTTGTTGAATCTCTAATTTTCTTTCTACTCGTTCTGCTTCATAAGCGCCCCATCCGCTGGAGATGGCTAAGCCAATTGCCGCTGCCACGCCTGCATTGACCAGAAGCCTTACATCGAGAGGACTAATAATATTGCCGAAAAGTACAACAGCGGCAAGCGCTCCGAGGACAATGGCGACAATGGTTAAAGCGCCATCAAACGCGCCAATCACAATATAACGGCGAGTGAGGGAACCAAGGTCCGTCATTCGCCAATACAATCTCCAGCATTCAATATGTCCCATCGATTCTGTCATAATCGCCAACCCAATTTTTTTGGCCAAAGGTAAAGATGATAATACTAGTGAAAGGGTTCTAAACCTGTAAAAGTTAAGCTGTTAATGAAAAAAGAGCGGGACAGAACTGGCACGGTCTAGCTTCTTAGAAGATTGGGAATTTCACTAATTAAATGACGGGTTTGATCACCGGTGTCACGGTCCCGAATTGTTGCTGTCTCATCTTCCAAACTTTGAGGATCAATAGTTACGGCTTTGGGTATTCCTATTTCATCTGCTCTTGCATATCGACGCCCGATTCGGCCACTGTCATCATATTGTACTGCCAGATCCTGCAATTTACAGACATGATATAATGTGATTGCCTTCTCCTCAAGCTCCGGTCGGTTCAAGAGTGGTAATATCACAGCATGGTAAGGTGCTAGTTCGTTTGGAAATTGGAACCAGCTCCATCCACGTGTTTTATCCTTTGGTTGGTAGGTATGTTCTAAAATGGCATAAATAACGCGGTCTATGCCGAATGAGGGTTCAATAACATGGGGAACTACTTTTCGACCCTCAACATCGATACTGAGATCCTTCTGACTCCCTTTCATATGGGATTTGAGATCATAGTCTCGACGATAGGCATTGCCTATTACCTCTTTCCAGCCGAAACTAAATTTTACTTCGAGATCAAAATTCCCTCCACTATAATGTGGAGTTTCTTCTTTTCGCATATGCCGAAACCGCAAAGCGTTCTCTGGAATACCTAAAAGTTTGAAGAATTCCACTTCATCACCAAGTGTTGCTGCCATCCATTGGTTCGGGATGTATTTCTTTTCAGAGGCTTCTTGCACATTCAATTGAATAGAAGTATATTCGGTACTTCCTTTTTCAGCAGTCAATTCTTGTTCTTCACGTGTGACAAAGTTAAAGGACACTTCAGCGACATCTTCAATGAACGGACAGGCGTCCAAGGCCTGAGGATCGATGAAATATTCAATTTCCATTTGCCCGAATTCGCGGACGCGAACTATGCTCTGGCGTGGAGAAATCTCATTTCGATAAGAATGGCCGATTTGTGCGATACCAAAGGGTAGCTTGGCACGCATGGCTGTTTGGATGCGTTTGAAACCCAGAAAAATATTCTGGGCAGTTTCAGGTCGAAGAAATGCTTGCCGACGTTCGCCGCCCACATTCGTTCCAAACATTAATCCAAAGCTCTTAACCTCCCTTAATTGCTCTCCGCAAACAGGGCACCGCAGTTTCTTTTCTTGTACAATAGCCTGCAATTCCTTGTTTGATTTGCCTTCTGCTGGAATTTTCAATCGTTCTTCAATTAATTGGTCAATGCGAGTCACGTGCCCCTTGGGACACTCCGCGGATGGGTCGGTGAAATGGTCTAAATGTCCTGAGGCTTTGAATACCTGGTTAGGCAAAATGGTACTGCCACTCACCTCATAAACGAAGTCGCGACTATCTATGAACCGTTTTCGCCAAAGCTGGATGAGATGGTTACGAATCCTAGCGCCAATTGGACCAAAATCATAAAATCCAGCAAGTCCTCCATAAATTTCAGCACTGGGGTATAGAATTCCACGGCGTAATGAAACAGTCATTACTTCTTCAAGGAGTGATTTCGGCATTGACAATCCACACACACAAGGAATAGTGCACCTTATTAAAGCCTGCTGCGTTGACCTTGAACTTTATTCCTTTCTGAAAACCGGCAAAGGGCACAGGAGGATGACGAAACATTTTAAGCAATATGTGGGAGTGGTTATTTATCACTCAGAGAAACGTGTTTACCACGTTTGCATATCTGTGGGAAAGGTGTAACTCAGAAATGTCACAGGAAGAATTTGGTCAGATGTACTGGAACGGCGTACGTGATGCACTACGTATGACACAGACATTCCTCTTCTGGAAAGAAAAGAACCCCAACGAGGACCGCACAATTGAAACTTTTGTCAGTGAAGCCCTTGAAGCTGTTCGCCAAAAGTGTGCCCCCTGCTTGAAAGAAATCTTAGGTGTCACCTTTGGTGAAGATGAAGCCGCTGTTGAAGAAATGTTACCTGGTCTTCAAGAGATTGAATCAACTCCAGAATCCACAACTGCTCCAGAACCAGCCCCTGAGCCGATTCCAGAGCCGATGCCTGAACCAGAGCCTGAAGAAATTCCACCACCCGTCCCTCCTGTTCCTGAGCCTGAAGCAGTACCAGAGCCTATCGAAGAACCGGCACCAATCGAAGCGCCACCAGTAGCTGCTACTGAACCAGAGCTTCCAGTGTTTCCAGCCGAAGAACCAGCAGCACCAGAAGAACCACCAACCTTCGATTTTGGTGAAACGGAACCGGCCCCTGAACCAGTAGCTCCAGCAGAACCAACATTCGAACCTGCCCCTGAATTCGAAACTCCTGCTGAACCAGTTGCTCCAGCTCCTGTGGAACCAGCGCCAGCCCCCGAGCCAACTCCGGCTCCAGCTGAACCTGCTGCGGAAGAATCCCAAGAGGGCGAGGAAGAAGAACCCAAACGGCGAACCTTCTTCTTCTAAATTAACTCCTTCCTTTCAGGCCACGTTCACACCCTGAAAGCATATTAGGTTGACTTGAATAACTGCTGAAGCTGTTTTGCGGCCTGTTCAACTAAAATCAAGATTGCTCCTAGATGCTGGTGTTTGAAAACCGCCACTAATACCATGTCATCATTCACACCCCTCAGAATTAAACTTCCACCCTCAGTATCCAAGATTAATCGAGCCGGGGTTAATGTAAACAATTTGTCTGATAAGTCCACTGACACATTGAGGAGGGTCGCAAGACTAGCGGAGAGAAAGGTTTCATCCACATGGGCCCGAATTCGAGCAGTTACGGGTAATCCCGTCTTCATGAGTAACACAACGGCAACCAGCCCACCAGCCCGCTCATCAAAGGTCTCTAACACTTTCTCAACATCAGCCATCAAACGATCGGCATCAACCGTCACACAAACACCCCACAGAGTGTAATCATGTTTTCTTAGGACAAAACCGTGTTTAAGAGTTTGGGCAGCCCCTTAACTCCATTCAACAAAGAACAAATGAATCCAAAATCTAAAGAAAGAGACAAATAACCGCGCTTAAAAAAAGTACTAAAGAATCGCAGCAAGTTCTTTCTCAATCTCTTCGCGTGGCCAAACACCGACGTGTGTTTGAATGGGTTTTCCATCCTTAAACAAAATCAATGTCGGAATCGCTCGAATCTGAAAACGCATCGATGTCTCAGGGGCTTGATCCGCATCAAGCTTCGCAATCCGGACCCTACTCCGATCTAATTCCTGCTCCAGGTTCTCAAGGATAGGTGCCTGCATTTTACAGGGCCCGCACCAAACGGTGTAGATGTCGAGGAGTACAATTTCGTGTTCATTCAGAAACTTGTCGATGGTTGTGTCTGTGAGTTCTTCGACCATGATGGTTTACCTCGGTGGTGGGTTGGACTATATCTTTTCCTCTTTATGGTTTATCCTTTTTCGGTTTCTTTCTAGTGTAATCGATGTAAAGGTCCTTGAATTGAAGGTTAAGCATTTTCAAGGAGTGTTGAGATGTTCAAGCCTTTACCGATATCTCCCAGATAGCGAATGAATTGGATGAGAAGTTGGTCGAGCCCAAGACCACGGTGAGCTTGAGTTGGAAAAACTGGTGCTTGTATATTCATTAAGGTTTCAATCTGTTTGGGGTGAATCGCACCAGGAAGATCCTGTTTGTTTGCGGCAACCGCAACGGGTGGCAGATTGGGTCCGAAGATTTCTCGTAAATAGTGTTCACCTTGGATTATAGTGTGGGGATTGGCGCTATCAACGACAAGGATGACGCCATCTGTCCCGCTGGAGAGGGCTTTGCGGACCAGAGCAAATTGCTGAAGGCCGGGACTTCCAAAGAGATGCGCTTTATACTCTCGGTATTCAAGTGTCCCAAAATCCAAGCATACCGTGCATCCGTTTACTTCAGTGGAAATGGCATGGTTGGTGACGCTTTGAATGAGTGTAGTTTTGCCGACGCCTTGGGGTCCAATGACAAGGATTTTCAGGTGCAGCATCGTGTCACCCGCGATGATTAAGTCGTTGGTTGTGTGGTCTTAAGCCTTAAGGTTTACCTTTTCCCGTGTTTTCTGCACTCTTCTGTGGGCTGCGAAAACCAATAGGTCGCTGGAAATCCGCGCGGAAATTATAAGCATGTGGGTAGGCGGTGGAGGGATGCTGGGGTTGGAAAATTGATATCAGTTCATGCGAGGAGGAGGGGAGAGAAATATTGGGATAGGAGGGAGTTCCGGGTTCCTCAACATCCTATCTCCGCCATTTTGCTTATTCGGGTTTTTTGTCGGCTTGTTACTCTTAAGCCTTACGGCTTAGAAACCCAATAATGAAAGTACGCTAGGAGTTCCATTACAAAACAAAGTTTTATTCCTCGACATAAACGACAGTGACGAATTCGATGATTACAAATCGATCTTTACTTCGTGAAATGAGTTTGAGGTCGTCGCGTAGAGCGTTTAAGTGAAGGAACCGTTTGAGGTAGGTTCGTAGCTGTGTTTTGCTTGGATGGTTCGCGGAATCACTTCGTACATAGACTTCGGTGTCGGATGCTGTAACCGTGACATCCTTGGCGAGTTTGTCGCTGAGAAAGTTTACCAATGCGGTTCCCAGCTCACCGCCGTGATTGAGCATGTCTTTGATTTCAATAGTGATGAATGTTTTAGCCGATTCTGGTTCCGTCGTTGCTTTTGACATGAACTTGGTCCCTCGTATGCAAGGATAATGCCCTTACCAAAAGTATGCCCCTTAAAAGTTCTCCTATTCTTCACGCTCGGCGTTTTCGATATTTGTGGAGGAAGGAGAGAGAGGAAGAGGGGGAGGGTTGTCTTCACGGAGTGCCTGGCGTTTTTCTAGCCATTGAACTATGCGTGGAGAGAGAGCTCCGAAGCCAAGAGTATACCCACTGTAAAGAATGACGACCAAGAGATAATAGATCAAGTTGAAGGAAGAAAGGACAAATCCCACCGCATAGCCTAACAGGAACCCGGTGAGGGCACGAACAGGGTTGCGACTTTCTCGTATCCGAAGCGTTTGGGTGGACCAATCGATGACTGCTGGCAGGCTTAAAAAAAAGGCACCGAAGAAGGTGATAGGGTTGATCGGAATGTGGAGTAAGAATAGATGAAGGTAAAGAGCTAAGATGATTCCAATGAGGAGGGCAGAGCACCGAGCACAAATGTGGAGTGTGTGCCCACGAAAAGAAATGGACCAAGTCCGATGCATATAGGGGGGGTCATGGTGGCTGATAAGTAGATGGAGTGTATCTAGAATTCGACGTTTTCGAGATTTTTGAGGAGATGGCGTGGTCACATGAACACCTACATTTGCAGCCACTAAACAATGGTCAAGAGATTAAAAATACACTACTCAACCTAGGGGTTCTTGTAGTGTTGTATGCTAGTATCTTGAAAGATGATTTGAATGTCCCCTTCTAGCTGGCTCGCGACAGGAGTAGCTATAATTATTCGGGGGAAGCTGCTATTGAGCTGTGAAACAGAACAGGGAACCCTTCAGCTGCCAGGCTATTTCGTCGAAGAAGGAAAAAAAGCAATTAGTCATCTTCAATCGTTTCTTTTTAAAAACAAGCTAAGCGAATTGTCTCACCAGACTCTCTATTTATCGGAGATTGCGTTGCATCATCATAAAAAAATCAAGGCTACGGGAGTGGTGAGGGTTATTGAACTCTCCAAAGCAACAGAAATTACATTGCCCAAATGCCAATATCTGTCTGGAAAGCAGCTCTCAAGAGACGAGAAAGCCAACGTATTATTAAAAGCAGTTGCCCAATGGCTCAATGATAATCTTTAGGCATCAATGAGAATACGTAAAAGTTCAATGGTGAAATAGCCCTTAGCGCGAAGGTCCTCTAATGGGGTGTGGAGCTTTATCGATACGTAAGCGGCTTCTCCCTTTACACCGACCATTTGCTTGTAGGTCTTTTTGAATTCGGATAAAGAGGTCGTCATAGCTAAGGCACCAGCAGCTTCTTCAGATATTCTGATGAAGACATCAGATTGAATACTCCGTTCGAGTACAAGTCCCATCGGTTGAACGCCTTCCTTCTTCATGAGAAGAGGTTCACCTCCAACAATGAGTTGCAAGCGGGTGTCTTTCATGGCCTTTGTTTTGGCGCTGATATCAGGATCAGCGAGAAGATCATCTAGGCGCTGGATATAAGCTTCAACGGGATTTACCAATGACACTATAGAAGTTTCAGGGAGAACAGGTTCCGTTGGAAAAGGAGAAGGGGGGGTCGAGGAAATGACGTCTTCGTTCGCCTGTGGAGCAGGTTCTTGTTGGGTTTCGTCTGGTTTCTTCCGTTTAAACCATCGCATAATCTTTCATTCCAGAAATTCGCTTTTTTACTGTGTAGCTGTAAGGGAAGACGATGGAAGCCATAAAAGCCTGCCGAAGCCCATTTCGAAACCTAGCTGAATAATAGGAAAACGCAGAATCCATGCAAAAGGGCGGGTTTTATAACTGATTTCATTTCAATAACCAACGGTGAACCCCATGACAAAGGTAACTGAAATCGTCCACTTCTTCGAACAAAAGATTTCATCAATCCTCACAGTTGATGGATTCCCTCCTGAAACGAAAAAAGACCGGTTTGTAAAGGAAGGAGGATTTTTCATTCGTGTCGCTGATGGTGATGGAAACGCGCAAACCATCAAATTAAGTGATACAGAAATGACCACACTAATACAGGATATCAAACTAGCCTTGAAGAACCACCGACAAACTAAACTTGAATTATTTGCAAAAATCGATGACCGCCAACGGTCTGGATCAAGCCAAGACTAAATCGAGTTCAACTTTTTGCGTGCTGGGTCATATCGAGAAGGATCTTCTTCGGATCCTTCGCTTTCGTTACACCACTAGCCAATAGCACACCAAGCGTTCCCAACTTTAGAGCAGCCTTCACATCTTCTCCTGTGGAAATCCCAGCTCCACATAAGGGGATGACCTCATCGTTAATTGCCTTGATGGTGTTCACTGTCGCAGTGACCACTTCTGGCTGAGTTTGACTCACCGGGATTCCCGTCCCAATAAGCTCAGGAGGTTCAACAGCGATAAAATCAGGTCCTAACGCAGCAATAGCACCACTTACGGCTTGATTATTACTGCATACACAGACTTTCAATCCCACTTCTTTGGCCCGACCGAGAGAGGCTTCTAAATCCGCTAGTTTCAGTTGCCGTTCACTGTGATTCAATAGCGTCCCAATCGCACCTGCTTCAAGCACAGCTTCAGCCAGAATCGCCCCTGTCCCGCGACCTGGAATCACCGCATCAATGTGCTGAGCAAACAGAGGTATATCCGAAGACGTTGCTACCTGATGAAGATCAGTAAATTGGGGAGCCAAGGCAATACAAACTCCAACTTCATCACTCACTTCTTCAGCAATTTTTGCTAGCTGCACTGCCTTTTCGCCCATACTTTCTTTGTATGTCTTCAGATTAACAATTATCAACGGCGTAGTTAGTTTCATGATAAACACACCATCAGTAGTCGGTCATGGTAGTGAACCCTTGTAGCGTATAATCTTTCCCCAGCATTCGGAATCAGCCAATTCCATTTTGTGGATAGTATGAGAAAACCCAAAACACTTTTACTCCGAACTATTGCGGGGAACCCGCCATAAACAAGGATGTGATAGAAATATCAACAAATGAACAAATGTTAGAAGAATTAAAACAAATCCGAGAAGCCTTAGTACCACCACCATCGCCACCCTCACCGAAAAAGGAGGGATTATGGCAGGAATTCAAGGAGTTTCTAGATTCATACAAGGTCATGGGTCTTGCTGTAGCTTTCATCATGGGATTGTACCTTGGTAGACTTGTACAAGCCTTAGTGACTGCATGGATTACGCCGGTCATCAATGCCGTCCTATTAGCACTAGGACTCCTAACACCGGGCCAAATATTGCTTAATCCAAGTGCTTATCCACTAACCTTCAATCCAACATTATTCATCAGTGAACTCATCACCTTCTTCATTGTTGCAGTTGTAATTTTCATCCTCGTCAAATTAACAAAACGGCTGGGAATCAAGTAACTTAGAAACTATTTAGCTATAATTCACCGCAAATGAGCCTAAGCTCCTATCTGATACAGGTAGTTGTAATTGAAATTTGTGTCTGGATATCGGGGTTTTAGAAGTTCACAATAGCACATTTCTTAAAGCTTGATTATGCATTTTAAAAGAGGAAACAGCCAAACGTAACTTGTTATTCATGATAAAGGTAAAAGGTGATAATAATCCAACCAACCGATCCATTAGCAAATTGGTTAGAGTATTGGACAACGTGGTGGATTATCTGGAGCCCTCGTCTTCCCCTAATTCTTGGCCTAGTCTTGTTTTGGATTACCCTGATAATTATCTATGGCCTTCTTCGTAGGTTTTTACGCCGAAGAGTTCGAAAAACGGGTGTTCCTCCAGATGCCATAAATGGATTGGTGATTGCCCTAGGCTTAGTTTTTATTTACGTGGCCATTATTACCTTTTTCATTGTCATTCCAGAAGTCTACACATACTTGATTGTTGGTCTTGGAGCTAGCTCGCTAATAATCGGAGCAGCGCTGGGATTAGCTATAGGTCAGGCTGTTCGGAATTTTGTCTCTGGATTATATGTGATTTTTTCACGACCATTTCATGTTGAAGACTATGTACGAATTGGTGAGAAAGAAGGAATTGTCTTAGAGATTAACATGAATTATACTACCCTTTTACAGCCTGAAGGAACAGAAATTAAAATCCCGAATGGCACAGTTCTTGATTCTCCGGTTACGAACTTCTTGTATGACAAACAGGATCTTGAGAGTGAAATCGCTGAAACCGAACAGATGGATATTGAACGAACGCGGGTTCTTCAGCGAATTAGGGGCGTGATTGAAAAGAAGAAAATCGTGAGATACGTTTTCAATATATCATTTCATGTAAATCAGAATTTACAAGACCTTAGATCAGCTTTAGACTCTACGTGTAAAGAATGGACAACGCAATTTGGCTTTCAGCCATTATATGACATTGCAGATGTAACCCAGTTTGCGTTTATTTTCATGTTCACTATTTTTGTTGATAACCCGAGGAAAATCTTTCAGTATAGATCACAATTCATTGATGATATACTTGACAAGATATTTCTCAATACCAAATAAACGATAGGTCAACTCTAGACTGGGTTTATTAATGAGTGAGATTAAGCGTTATTCCACTAACGAAAATTCCCAAGCACACCACCATTCATCGGGGTGAGAATCAGGAGGACAACCAATACACTTGGTTTGAATCCGAGAGTCAATTGTTCGAGCAAATTCAGAGTATTCGACTATCCCGACAGATTTACAGGGGAAATCAGGTAATCCTTTTCGCTTGCGGGCTTCTTGAACGCGACATTTCTCCATACGAAAGAGAAAACGAGTCTCATCGATATCTTCAATAGACTGTCTATTCAACCGAGCGTAGACTCGATACTGAAGAGCCTTTTTTAAACCTTCTAACCCAGAATTGGACTGAATTCCCATTTCACTCATAATGCGCTTTGCTTCAATCGGGGAAAAGACACGCCAGGATTCAGTATCCAGTTCAATAGCAGTTTCAATATCATATCTCCGTTCAGCAGCCAGAAACCATGTGCCATCGATAGCAAGCCAATTTTTAGCATACATATCTAAAATTTTGAGTAGTTTTTCACGGGGAAGATCTTCGAAACGAATAGTGCTAGACAAAAAAGGTGAACCTCCGCCCACTCTTTTCTCGTGCAGTTATTTTAGTCTAGCTTGCAGCGCGGGTACTAAAATTCTACAGCGAGATTGAGTTCGCGGACAAGTTCTTTATACCGATTCCGGACGGTAACCTCAGTGACATGGGCAACCTCTGCAATTTCCCGTTGAGTGCGGCGTTCGCCTTCCATGATTGCAGAGATATACAGGGCTGATGCGGCCAAACCGGTTGGAT
This sequence comes from Promethearchaeota archaeon, assembly GCA_048939595.1. Classification (GTDB taxonomy): domain Archaea; phylum Asgardarchaeota; class Hermodarchaeia; order Hermodarchaeales; family Hermodarchaeaceae; genus Hermodarchaeum. The sequence continues at coordinate 17,105 of JBHLPI010000022.1, forward strand.
CCTTACCAGCAGTAATGCCCTTCAAGCGAGCATCTTCAAGTATTTTGACTGCCAGACGTTGCACACGACTGCTTAAGACCAAGCTCTGGGCAAATCGAGGAATGAAATTTGTGGGTTGTGACACCGGCATCCGGACGTCGAGTCGGCGTAGGAGTAATCGATAACAGCGACCAAGTTCTTTTCGGTTGATTCGACTATTGTGAGCAATTTCATCTAATGTACAAGGAGCTTCACGAAGGCGGCATGCTGCATACATAGCAGCAGCGATCATAGCATCGATACTTCGCCCTCGAATGAGTCGACGTTCAAGGGCTCGCCGATACATCACCGCAGCTGTTTCTTTCACAGTCCGGGACACACCAAGTTGGCTACTCAGACGATCCAATTCACCCATAGCACTAGCTAGGTTGCGCTCAATACTGGAGTGAACACGTGATCGACGTTGCCATTTGCGGAGCCGATAAATTTCTGCGCGTCGAGTGGAGGAGATCTGACGACCAGCTGCATCGCGGTTGCGCCAATCTATCATAGTGCTGAGATCATAATCTTGCAAAGCATAATTAATAGGGCTTCCAGTGCGAGCGCGTTTGTCGCGTTCTTCAGTCGTGAAGGCTCGCCATTCAGGACCGGCATCAATCGTGTTATCATCTAAGACTAACCCACAATTCGCACAGGCAAGTTCGCCCCGAGTTTCATCTCGGATAGCCACCCTTTCACCGCAGTCAGGGCAAGGGCGGTGTTCCTGCGAATTTTGGAATTGCCGATGTTTTTCATGGATCGAGGAATTTTCTTCTGTCATACATTCTTCTCCTAATATATGGTTGAGGAAGTTTAGGAAGCCTTTACGGCATCTTGCCTATAGAGTCAAAGTGTTTCAAGGTGACATTGAGGTTCAAAAAAAGGAACCTGGAGTATCAGAACATATAGCGGGTGCAGTGTGGTGTTCGCCGCGTTGCTAATCGATAGCCTTTTAAACTTTCCTATTTATTTTCTAGTTGAACAAATATTTAAATGTTCGCTTTTTCTTCACACTATCCCAAGAGGGAACAACAAACAATCAAGACCTACTATTCGGTGTGAGCGCCATGCTAGATCTCAACCTGAAGGCTAAGAACCCGAACCATCTCTTTGTACCGATTACGAACAGTGACCTCAGTCACACGAGCCACAGCGGCAATTTCACGTTGAGTGCGACGTTCAGCCTCTTGAATCGAAGCAATATAGAGAGTTGCAGCAGCTAATCCAGTGGGATCTTTACCAGCGGTAATCCCTCGAGCCTTAGCTTTGTCGAGAATGTCAATTGCTCGACGTTGGACCCGACTTGAAAGATTTAAGGCTTGAGCAAAACGTGGTACAAAATCGGTTGGTTGGGAAATGGGAACGCGCATATCGAGCTTACGCAAAAGCAACCGATAACAGCGGCCAAGCTCTTTGCGGCTAATACGACTATGATGGGCAATCTCATCCAGTGTTCGAGGGACTTGGCGAAGCCGACATCCAGCATACACGCAAGCTGCAATCATCGCTTCAATGCTGCGTCCACGAATTAAATGACGTTCAACTGTTCGACGATACAGGATTGCAGATGCTTCTTTAACGGGACGAGGAACACTGAGTTGGCTGGTGATACGATCCAGTTCACTCATTGCCCGTGCTAGATTTCGGTCGATACTAGAATGAACCCTTGTGCGGATTTGCCATTTGCGGAGCCGATAAATTTGTGCACGTAGACCTGGGGCTAGTTTGCGACCATTCGCATCCCGATCTCGCCAATCGATAGTTGTGCTCAAACCCTTATCATGACGAGTATAATCGATGGGAGCTCCAGTTCGCGCCCGTGCGTCACGTTCTTCGCTTGTGAATGCCCGCCATTCAGGACCCTGGTCGACCATATGAGAATCAAGGACCAAGCCACAGCTTGTACAAATTACCTCCCCTCGGACGGGATCGCGAATGACATCTGAATTACCACAGTCAGAGCAGTGGGCTACTATGGCGTCGGGCTCGCGTTGACGTTGGGGGCGAGGAGATATTTCAGAGTAAGCAGGATTTGCCATTTATCTTCTACCAATGATTGCTGTTGTAGCGCAGAGTCATAGTCTCTCCTAATATATGGATGATGATCCTTGGGAGGTACTACGAGGGAATTCGAACCGGTTGTAAACTCTCCGATACTCATAGAAGAATCCATGGGGATTATGGAGAGTGAGAGACGGCATGTGAAATCGAGGAGTAACCCCGCGCAAAGTGTCGAAACTTTTTTAAGGTTCCGAGTAGCGTTCGACACTTCTTTCTCCTATAAAAATGTTATTAATTTATACTTTTCTTTCGACAAAACCAACAAAGGTTGGCACTGCCTGAGGAGGGTAGCTAGATTGCTTTTTCGCAGGCATTGCAGTACCGTGAACCCTTTATGATAGTGGCATTGCAATGGGGGCAACGCGACTGACCTGATGGAGCTTTGCTTCCTGTACCTTTCAGATGCTTTGTTACTTTTCCTTTCAAGGAAGCAATAGCTTGGGCGCTGGGTGAACCCCCTTTAGATGGTAGAGGCGGAGGTGGTGGAACCTGTTCAATTGCCGGTGGTGCTGGCATTGGTGGTGGTGCTTCTGGAGCCGAAGCTGGTGGAACTGGAGCACTTTGGGCAGGAACATAAGCAGGTTGGGTGTCGATCGCAAGAGCGGGTTGTGGTGGAGGTTCAGCGATTGGTGAATCCTCAAAGGAAGATTCAGGAGCAGAAACAACATGTAAATCTGATGTACGAGTGACATGACCGCTGATTCCCGTAATCAAAAGTCCAATGAACCCAATGAATGCAGATGCGACAACGAATTCAAGAGATATCGCTAAAAGCGATTCTCCACCAGTCATCGCACGTAAGGTCGCAGCGATATCTGTAAGGAGGGACAAGAAAGGAATGAAATTATTCACAAAAAGCTGAAATTCATTCCAAGCGTACACAATTTCATATACTGATAATGGTGGAAACTCAACACCAACCAATAATGTTCCAGCAATGGCGAGAAACACCATTAACCCAAGATAAAGAATGAAGGACATTAGAACAAGATGTAGAACGCGAAATCGCCCGATAACACCGATTAAGATGCATGCTAAAATGAACCCAAGTGGGATAAACCACATGCGAATGGTTAGAGGGAGTAGCATAAGCCCTGCGAACAGGGTAAATATGATGACAGTGAGAGTGCCAGCAATAACCGCAAGAAGGCTCCGATCCATTAGAAGCACCAATATCTATTGCCCCGAATATTCTTTATAAGGAAATTGCTGTGCTGCAAGAACATTCAAAACTTTGGAGAGAACCACAAGGTTATTGAAAAAATAGTAAAGACACAGGTTTCATTTTATTCTGTAAGACCTTAATTCAGACCGTTACCGAATAGGGGTGTAACCCCACACCCTCTTTCTTGTCCACCTTGAAGGCTTCCGGGACTGCTTTTCTTCCAATATTATATCCTGCATTCATATCTGCGTTGATGACAAGCCCTGCCGAGGACTGGAATAGCCCTCGTTTTCCTCGATATCCTAAATACGTGATTTTGTGTTCAAGTGGTTCATTATCGAGGATAACTCACCTTAGAAGTATAACATTCATCCACCAAACACACCCAACACCCTTCAATTCAGCCTTATACCGTATTTGCTGTAGAATCTTCAGGAACGGTACATTCACAAAATTTTGGTTTGTGCATTTGCCTAAGCGATATGTTGTTTTCACATCATGCCCTCACCACTCTTTGCCTTATATCGAGGAATTCTTGGTTTACCTCTGTATTTCTTCAGGTATTTCTCCCAGTCTTTAATGGCTTCAAAGACGGATTTCCAGTTTTTATCAAGTAATCTGAGAATCTGCTGAGCTGTCTGTGCTGAAAGGCGCCTGTATAAGTCTGTTTTCTTTATAAGTGAATACAAGTCTCTATATTGAATCCAGTACCTCTCTCTGACGAATTTTTGACGAATGTGATAATTTGCTTGATTATAGAGATTCTTTGCTAAATGACAAATTCTTGAAAGAGCAGCTATCTTACTTAATTGGATTCTTTCGGTTAGAAGCGTTGATCTTCCCTCGTCACCTTTTGCTATTCACTACCCCTCGATGCTTGATTTAAAGCCTAAAATTATTTGAAAATAGTTAAATATGAGAGTTGAGAATGCGCGTGTAATTGATTACACTGTATAGGAGGTGTACAGCATTATGCCGGACTTAGTTGTTTTTGTACAATGGAACTGTTCTGTCTTCCGAGTTGGCGTAATTGCTACCTCCGGAGATAGGCACTAGCTGATCCCGTTTTTGTGGGAATAGTATCAGCCAATCTCTTCATCGATACAGCAAGAATCCTTGGATATATTTGGCGATAGCCATGCTGTGATTGATGGCGGGAGAGGTAATCCAAATCAAAGTGAGTTAAAAAAAAAGTGCCAAATGATCCAGCACCCTATATTAGTAAGCGCAGCATGGCGCACCGTCAAATGAGCAAACTTGACGGGCAACGAGGGCGATTGGAGGATTTACCAGAAATCACCTTGCCTTCGGTCCGAGCGGATGCTATCGCAACCCAATTAGCTACCGATGTCAGTGGAATAATAAGCGCGGGAAAAGAGGCCACAGTCTTCTTCGCATTCTGGCATGATTTTCCACTCGCTCTCAAAGCTTACCGGTTTTATGCTACACCTCATGCAAAAACTGGTAAACGTAAGAAAATGGGTGGAGGAAAAGCAGGATTTTCCAAAGACATCATGAGCTACTGGGCATCCCGAGAATTCTGGATTTTAGATCGTGCTTTCCGAGTCGGCGTAAAGGTGCCAACACCTGCCCGTCAAATCGACAACATGTTCACAGCCTTATTCCTGGGAGAAAACGGAATCCCAGCCCCCTTACTCAAGGATACACATATAGAGTATCCACAACGAGTGTTCGATTTAGTAATCGAGGGCATCTTTGCTCTTTACCGAGCCTTCATTATTCATGGCGATTTATCAGGATATAATATCCTTCTCTTCAAGAATGACCCATGGATAATCGATTTCCCACAGGCTATTGACTTTGCCTCTCGACCCGGACGACACCGAGTACTTAAGGAAGGACGTACCATCCTCCTCCGAGATATCACAAATATTGTCCAGTTCTTCTCACATCTAGGAATATCCGCAAACCCAGAAGCCCTTTGTGATGAATGTATGGAACAGGTGGATGAACACGACCGATTTGACCACCAGATGCTGGTGCGCTAGCCTGTCGAAATGCCCAATCGATCAGGGTGCGTATAAATATTCATCCGCGTACCACGCACAAACCCAATCAGCGTAATGCCTGCAGCTTCAGCCAAATCAATTCCTGAAGAGACAGCCGCACTAATTGAAGCTACAATAGGAATCCGAGCAACAGCGACCTTTAGAAGAAGATCGCCAGTAAGACGACCAGAACACACCAGAACCAGGTCAGAGAGAACCAGATTGTTCTGCAGCGCTTTCCCGATAACCCGGTCCACCGCATTATGGCGACCCACATCTTCAGCCACTTGGACTAATTTGCCTTCCATGGTTGCTAGAGCTGCACCATGGGTTCCTCCAGTTTCGTGATAGAGGTTCATCTGTTGAGTCATTTGATGAATTGCCGAACGCACAGCTAGAGGAGCTACAGTGTGAGTAATTTCTATTGCCGGAACATCACAAGCGCGCCATGTTCCCAAGGCGCCTTCCTCTGGTCCACAAAGCCCCATAACAATCCGTGCCGATGGACGAATTGCTGCAAGTTTTTCTCGAAAATCACTTTCATCAGATATATGGACGTGGGCTAGCCGATTACGCACTTTGATCTGCTGAATTTCATCTGGAGAAATAACTAGTCGAGATGTAAATAGCAGCCCGATAATCAATGATTCATAATCAGTGGGAATAGTGTGTACTAAAGCAAAATTCTCCTCCCCTTGTGTATCGATAAGGAGGATACGAAGCCCAACTTCTTGAGTCACCACATCTTCTCTTTTTTCTGTGATTGCTTCGTTATTTCGGAGAATTGGGACTGAACGAGTTAACTTCACTTACTTCAGCTCCAGATAATCGTCGATGAAAGACTGCGCCTCACCTTTTTATCTTGTCGACCAAGGAAATCAACGACCTATTTGGTATTGAATCGGTTCGTTTCACTATCCTTCGTTCTTTGGATAACAGGTTAAGAATAAACTACGGGTATTATAGCAAACGGGATTTCCTAGTATTAATAGCCATAACTCATCCTGACTCACATGAAATCTATTTTATCTCAATAGCAGTAATAGATGATTAACATGAAATCCCAATCCACTACTGCACAAATGTTTGAGGCTGTTGAGAAAAAATCAGAGGATGACATTGACGAGGACACGATGCCAGGCCCACTGATGTTTTTTATCAAAGGCAAACCAAACAATGAACAGCGTTGTAATACCCCACCTCTGTGGCCCCCAAAGCCCATTAGACCCCAGCTTGTAACGCCAGAGCAGGTATAGGATTAGAACTCCAGAATATTAGATTGATTTGGGAATTGAAGAAGACAAAGATGACGATAGTATTGAGGAGTGCCCTTACGCTCCAAAGATGAGGAATACACTCACCACGACCAACCAATAATGCCAGACTCAATAGTATGACATAATCCAAAACCTCTTGTGCGCCTCTTCGTTTGTGAGGGATTATAAGTGTGAATTCAGCTGACACTTCCTATAGATGTGACAAACAATGAAAATCTTAGCTCTCAATAGCAGCCCAAGAAAAGCACGTGGTGGAACCGCTACTGTCCTAAATGCTTTCCTAGAAGGTGCTAAGGAAGCAGGTGCGGGTATCGACTTAGTCTATGTTCATGACCTGAAGATAAAACCGTGTCTCGGATGTTTCAATTGCTGGATTAAAACACCAGGCGTTTGTGTCCAAAAAGATGACATGAAAGAGGTGCTCGATAAGTGGCTAAGCAGTGACGCTCTAGTCCTTGCCACACCGGTTTATGTTGATGGGATGACCAGTACACTGAAAGCTTTGCTAGACCGGTCAATCCCCCGAGTACAACCTTTCTTTGAAATTCGCAACGACCACTGCCGTCACCCACCACGCATTGATCGGAAACCGATGAAGGTTGCGCTAGTCTCAGTTTCAGGGTTCACCGAATTAGATAATTTTGATCCACTTGTAGCCCATATTCAAGGTTTCTGTAAAAACCTGAATGGCAAATATGCAGGAGCCCTTCTTCGGCCGCTGGGGGCTCAGTTACTAGCGTTCAAACAGATGGGAATCCCCGTTGATGATATCTTTGAAGCGATGAAGCAGGCAGGCAAAGAATTTGTAGAAAAGGGACAAATCAGTTCGAAGATACAAGAAATCATAAGTCGTGAAATCGTTCCTCGAAGTGAATACATCAAAAGGCTGAATCAAGGATTTCAACAACAACTTGACACTATCAAATAATTCCAATTACCCCGATCTTACATGATCTATGAGGTAGGTTCTTTTTTCTTCCGTCGTAAAGAGGGGAATAGTCGCCCCGTCTGTTCCATGTACTTTCGGTACTCATCACCAAATTGCTCTATCATCATCTCTTCCTCTACTCGTATTCGAGAGGCTACAACAACAAGCCCCAATAGGACAATAATGAGGAGAATGAGATTAAGTGATATCAAAAATAATCCAATGTTGAAGATGAAATAGACCAGATACATTGGATGCCGGATGTATTTGTAAGGACCACTTGTTACCACTGTGTGACCATCTTTTATCTCCAAAGTACCAGAGACCTGTCGACCCAGATGAATGCCCACCCATGTTATTCCCAATATCATAGTTATGCAAATGCTGACACCAACCCATCGAATTACACACAGATTCACCAGAACAATCTGAGTGTAGGGTGGAATCAGAAAAGGAACCAGACTCCAAATTAGAACAAAGACCACCATTGCATATACTAACACAATTCTTAGGATAACCAAAGTTTTACTTTCGTATTTCACCTGGTTGACCCATCGCTCCTGACGAGTTCGCTTTTGCCCAGCAGGCTGGGCTTTGCGACCATAGCATCCACGGATTCCCATAAAAACAAAAAAAAGAACGAGTAATCCGAGTCGAAAGACAAGCTCCTCTAACATTCGAAGGTAACCCTATTTGGACATCCGAAGAGCGGCCTTAAATAGGGTAGTAGTTGTGCCATTATGCCTATAGACAGAAGATAAGGAGAGAGAAAATCACTTATAGACTCCGGCAGTAAAGCTCCGTTAGAAATTAGGTTCAGGAAGGAAGTCAATGAAGCGTGAACCGATTCGAGCTTACCGAGGTACCCAGTTGCATTGCAAGAACTGGCAAATCGAAGCCATCCTCCGCATGCTCCAAAATAATCTGGATCCAGATGTTGCCAAGGATTGGCAGAGACTCATTGTGTATGGAGGAACCGGACAAGCGGCACGAAACTGGGAATCTTTTGATAAGATTGTTGAAACATTACTTGCATTAGAGCCCGATGAAACGATGCTGGTTCAATCCGGAAAACCAGTGGCCATATTTAAAACTCACATCAATGCACCTCGTGCTTTGATCGCCAATTCTCTGATAGTTCCGTTTTGGGCGACAGAAGAGAACTTCAACGCGCTGTACAAGAAAGGATTGACTATGTTCGGTCAAATGACGGCCGGTTCATGGATTTACATTGCTACACAAGGCATTCTCCAAGGAACATTTGAAACGTTTGCAGCAGTTGCTGATCGCCACTTCAAGGGAACGTTGAAAGAAAAACTCATTCTCACTGGCGGAGTTGGTGCCATGGGTGGCGCACAGCCATTAGCGGTCACTTTTAACGAAGGCGTTGTTATTGCTGTTGACATCGATGAAGCTGCAATCGATAAGCGAATGCGTGCTGGATATTGCGAACTAAAAACAGATAGTCTTGACGAAGCCCTAGCACTCGCCAACGAAGCCTTAGAACAACAAATCCCCCGGTCTATTGGCCTAATTGGAAACACCGCGGAAACCCATCCCGAGATCGTGAAACGAGGAATCAAAGTGGATGTGGTCACCGACCAAACTTCAGCCCATGATCCATTAACTGGGTACTACCCAGCAGGTTATAGCAAAGAAGAAGCCGACCGGCTTCGGGAAAAGAATCCTGAAGAGTATATCCAACATGCGAAAGAATCGATGCTCCACCATGTGAAAGCTATCCTGCAATTACAAGAAAAAGGCACAGTGGCATTTGATTATGGAAATAATCTTCGACAACATGCAAGCTCAATTGCATGGAATGAAAAAGAGAATCGATGGAAATATCCTGGATTCGTTGAAGCCTATGTACGACCCTTATTCTGTGAGGGACGAGGCCCATTCCGATGGGTGGCTTTATCCGGTGAACCCGAGGATATCTACCGAACTGACCAACTTGTTCTCGATCTCTTCCCAGACAACTACATCCTGAAACGCTGGATAAAACTAGCCCATGAAAAAGTCCAGTTTGAAGGTTTACCAGCCCGTGTCTGTTGGCTCGGATATGGTGAGCGCGCAAAGTTTGGCAAAGCCCTCAACGATTTAGTTGCAAAGGGCGAACTGAAAGCCCCTATCGTAATCGGTCGTGATCATCTCGACGCGGGCTCCGTGGCTTCACCAAATCGTGAAACCGAAGGGATGCGAGATGGAAGTGACGCCATTGCTGATTGGCCTGTTCTCAATGTCTTGATCAATGCAGTAGCAGGAGCAACTTGGGTCTCCCTTCACCAAGGAGGTGGTGTGGGTATTCCTTATTCAATCTCTGCGGGTCAGGTATCTGTCGCTGATGGTACACCTGAGGCCGAACAACGATTGCAACGCGTTTTAACAACAGATCCAGGCATGGGTGTAGCCCGCCACGTAGATGCAGGTTACGCAGAAGCAATCAAATTCGCGAAAGAACACAACATCAGAATTCCATTTCTTAAAGAGTAATGAAAGTGAAGAAAGTTGAAGCAGATCGTAGAATGTGTACCTAATTTCAGTGTTGGCGATGACACCAAGACTATCGAAGCCATTGTCGAAACCATCAAAAAAACAAAGGGCGTGCAGCTCCTTGACTATGAACATGATACGGCCTACAATCGGCTGGTGGTGACCTATTTTGGTGAACCTCAAGCCTGCAAAACCGCTATGCTCAATGCAGGTCGAGTAGCTGTTGAACGCCTGGATATGCGGAAACACAAAGGACAACACCCGCGGATTGGCGTATTAGATGTGGCCCCATTTGTCCCCATCAAAAATATTACCATCGAAGAGTGCATCCAATTATCCAAGGAGTTTGCCAAAGCCTTCGCGGAAGAACACCAAGTCCCGGTCTATCTGTATGGTGAAGCAGCGGAAACCCCCGAGAAGGGCGATGTCGATTGGATTCGTAAAGGCGAGTGGGAAGCCCTTGAAACGAATATGCAAAATCCAGAGAGACGACCAGCCTTTGGTCCGAGCAAACCGCATCCCAGTGCCGGTGCAACAATGACTGGTGCCCGTGAAGTAATGGTTGGACTTAACATTAATTTAGGGACCACTGATTTAGGGATTGCCAAAGCTGTGGCCAAAGCGATTCACAAGAAGAAGGGAGGACTTGTCCGTATCAAAGCAATGGGTTGCCTTTGGGAAGACCGAGGAATCACACAAATCGGCATAACCAACACAGACTTTCGTAAATCCCCGCTCTATCGACAATTCGAATTGGTCAAGATTGAGGCAGCGCGCTTCGGAGTGAATGTGGTAGGCGCTGAATTCTGTGGGCTAGTTCCCATTCAAGCCCTTGTCGATGTTGCTAATTATTATCTTCGCCTTGAAGGATTTGAAATGAAAGATCTTCTTGAAGTAGCCATTGATAGCAAACTTACCGAAACCGATCCCAACCATACTAGTATCCTCTCCAGCGATTAAAGCGTGGAACGACTTGAATCTGTTGATTTATTAGGTTCTAACACCTTCAATTGTACTAATGGAACGCTTGGATCTAGACATGGTCATCCTGAATGCTTCGGAATTACTCACCCTGCAGGGAGCCAGCCATACACCCAAACTGGGTGAAGACCTCAACGAGCTAGGCACCATCAAAAACGGTGGCATAGCTATCCGTGAAAATCAAATCGTCGCTGTAGATTCTACCAAAAATATCAAACGCTTAGTGAAACCTGGAAGCCGCCCACAAATCATTGATGCCAAGAATCAAACCGTGATGCCCGGCCTCATCGACCCCCACACCCATCTAGCCTTTGCTGGGACCCGAGAACAGGAATTTGTCCAAAAAATTCAAGGCAAATCATACATGGAAATCCTTGAATCGGGTGGTGGAATCAACGTCACGGTAGAAGCTACCCGAAAGGCGAGCAAGAATACATTGGTGCGATTAGGAAAACCCACCCTAACACGAATGCTTGAGTATGGCACAACCACCGTTGAAGGCAAATCTGGCTACGGATTAGAACCTAAACATGAGATCAAACAGCTTCTGGCTATTCGAGACCTGAATCTCATTCACTACATCGAAATTGTCCCCACCTTCATGGGAGCTCATGTCGTCCCCACAAAATACAAAAAAGACCCCGATAAATATGTAAACCTCATCATCGAGAAGATGATTCCTGCTGTCGCCAGAAGAGGTCTAGCAGAATTCTGTGATGTCTTCGCGGAAAAAGGCGTCTTTGATATTGACCAAGCGCGTCAGATTCTTCAGGCAGGAAAGGAACATGGCCTAGTCCCAAAGGTGCACGCAGATGAAATGACCACTCTTGGAGGAGCTGAACTAGCTGCAGAGCTTGAGGCCGCTTCTGCAGATCACCTTCTTAAGGTTTCAAAGAAAGGGATAAAACAACTTGCACAGAAACAGGTTGTAGCTGTTCTACTGCCTGCTACAGCCCTTGTTTTAATGGAACAAGAATACGCCCCTGCCCGTACATTAATTGAAGCAGGCGTTCCAGTGGCGCTGGCAACCGATTATAATCCGAATTGCATGACTGAATCAATGCAACTAGTTATGACCCTAGCCTGTCTAAACATGCGCATGACGCCAGCGGAAGCAATTTCAGCAGCTACGATAAATGCTGCTCATGCAATTAGACGCTCACATCTCGTGGGGAGTCTGGAACCGAATAAACAGGCAGATATTCTCGTCATGGACGTCCCAAACCATGCCCATATTCCGTACCATTTTGGTATAAATCTCGTCGATAAGGTGATAAAAGCAGGAAAACTGGTCTTTTCTGCACACTAAGAAGGCTAACGTTGTTGTCGGGTTTTTGTTAACTAAATAAACAAAAATAGGAATGACCATAGTAAAATTAGCATTATTCCACGATTAGAACAATCCATTACGCTTTAAAGGGTCTTCCCCATGTTTTCCTGAGGTACGGGTATATTTGTTCTAGGCCGTTAATGCCCCAGCGCGGATATCAGTGGAGGTAAGCTGCCTCAAGTGGAGTACGGAGGAGGCTAGCTGTCACCATAATCTCCACATTAAACAAAAACCGATTAAATCGGAAAAAAGAATGAAATTAACAACGACCTCCAAAGTTGCCCTAGTTTCAATAGCTACAGTGTGTTTCATAGCGTTCTTCATAATATTCACTCCCCCCATCAATGCTAAAGCTGAAGATTCCGCCCTCTCTTCACCCGGCATATGTATTTCTAAACAATTCAAGTACGCCTGGCTAATGGAAGGCATCGAATGGCGAGACAAAGACATCTATCTTCAAGGGTTAGATGTCGAAGTATGGTACAAGGATTGTTGGATGTACATTGGTACCTTTACAACCAATGACACAGGCTGGATCGAATTTTGCGGTGTTCCAGCCGGCTGGTACGAGTTCCGGTGGGAGTGTGGCGGTGTAGACTTCAAATCACGACATTACGCTTGCTGCAATATGCAACATCACATTTGGGTCAATGAGATTGAGCCGAAAGGTGAAGAAAGGGCGACTTCTGCCTTTGTCTTGATGGGCATCTCTTACCGTTAACTCCACGGGTAAGGGATGCCAATTTCTTTATTTTCTGTTTTAGCTAAAATCTTCAAACGCCTCTGGTACATGGTTCGATTCGTTTTAACAGGTTTGTCTAAGGGGTAAGAGAACCTGATAAGGATCTGTATGAATTACAATTTTGCCATTTTCTTCAAAGGCCGCTAGACTGTACTCGAGCCCTATTTGTGAAACCGATTTTACGCTAAGTTGAGGTAAATAAACGAGAGAAAATCTAAAGTCCCGAGTCTGATGAGAGGAGATTGTTGCCTTCTTGACTTGTCTTAGAGCTGTACTCTCCTCGTTAATACGGTCTTGCCCTATTGTCCTGACCGTTTTTAAGTGGAACTGGAGAAGGGGCGAGAGTGATTCTACTCTGAGAAAAACAACTAACTTCTTCAGGGTATTGCTGCTTACCTGAAACAAGAGAGAGAATCCTCGTTTCCGCTTCGAAGAAGCGATTAATCGAAACCGGGGTATCGTTAT
>JBHLPI010000079.1:0-9205 GCA_048939595.1 Promethearchaeota archaeon
GAGCACGCTTTCCTCGCACGAACTCTGGGCATCGAGCAGCTTGTCGTTGCCATCAACAAAATGGATGACTCAACGCCGAAATGGTCTCAGGATCGATACGAAGAGATCAAGGCCGAAGTCACTGAACTGTTGAAAGGTGCGCAATTCGACACCAGCAAAATCAACTTTGTCCCAGTATCCGCTTGGACTGGTGACTTGTTGACTGATGCCAGTTCTGAGATGGACTGGTATAAGGGACCCTCATTGCTTGAAGCAATTGATGAGTTTGTCCTTCCACCCAAACCAATTGATCAACCTCTACGAGTACCTGTCCAGGATGTCTACACTATCACAGGTGTTGGTACCGTTCCTGTAGGTCGGGTTGAAACTGGTAAAATGAAAATTGGTGATAAGGTCATCTTCATGCCTCCTGGCAAAGAAGGTGAAATCAAAACAATCGAAATGCACCACGAACGATTAGACTCCGCAGAACCCGGAGACAACATCGGGTTCAATGTCCGTGGGATCGCTAAAGGTGAAATTCGGCGCGGTGATGTGATGGGTCCTCTCGGCAAACCCCCGCGCGTCGTTACCGAGTTTGAAGGTCAAATTATTGTTATTTACCATCCACGTGCGCTTGCCGTTGGTTATACACCAGTCATGCATGCTCATACGGCTCAGGTAGCAACAACCTTCACGGAAATCATTGCCAAAATTGACCCACGAACAGGGGAAACCGTCCAAGAGAAGCCTGATTTTATCAAGCAGGGCGATTCTGCGCTCGTCAAGCTGCGACCTGTTACTCCTGTGTGCTTAGAAACCTATGCTGATATGAAGCAGCTAGGTCGTTTTGCTATCCGGGATAGCGGTCGAACAGTCGCTGTAGGTATCGTTCGAAAAATCACCGAGGAGAAGAAGTAGGATAGCCTATCTTCGCTATCGTAAACCTTCTCCCTTTTTCTCCTTTTCTTGAGTGGAAACAGCAGTGGATATGCAAAAACAGTTAAAAGGAAGCACACATTCGGGTTGAATCCCTAAGTCCCTTTGGTGTAGTAGTAATGGCGCAGAAAGCTCGGATTCGACTATCTAGTACAGACATTCCTAAGTTAAACGAAGTATGTAGTCAAGTCCAATCTATTGTTTCCCGGACAGGAGTTCACATGTCTGGTCCAATTCCGTTACCTACTAAGACACTAAAAGTTCATACTCGAAAATCCCCTTGCGGAGAAGGAACACCTACATGGGATCATTGGCAAATGCGCATACACAAACGGCTTATTGATCTTGAAGCCGATGAACGCACCATGCGCCAAATTATGCGTATCCGCGTACCAGATGAAGTTTTTATCGAAATCACCTTGAAATAGCGTTTAGCTATTCTGACCTTTTCTAATCCGCCGTCTATACTACGCTTTCAATTTTCGGTTTACATATCTCCCTAATCGAAACGCTATTTAGCACCAGACCGCCTCCTCTTAGTTGTGACCGATCGTAATCCGCGTTCAACTTTAACAATTGTCCTATGTGGCAGCCTCATAGTGTATGTGGCAGTGGCCATCATTATATTGCCTTTCATAGCTCCAACCATAATTATTCGCGAGGATTTAATCGTCGCAATCTTACAAGGCGCCTTGGTCTACATTGTTCTCTTCTTAGTGTTCTTATTACCAGCAAGCTATATTTACTGGAGCCTTCGCATCGATGTTAAAGTACTAGGTCCCAAGTTAGCTGCGGCTGAACCTGGTGAAGAATTGAAACTAACCGTCGTTGTGGGCTTTCCTGGAAACGCAACACCGAAAGGGGCATTGATAGAAGCATTTTTCGACAATCTCAACATTTACACTCAGAAACTAGAATCTAGCCCATCAGAAGTCCAACTTCAAATTCCCGAAGTCTCTTCGGGATACCATACCATCACTATTCAGGTAACACAAGAAGGGTATTTCAAAGGGATAAATTCTTATGAACTTCTTGTTGCTACAAGCGAGATACAAGACAGCAGAGAACCAGGAAATCGTAATTACGAGTAAGATAGGTTGTCTACACCTGTATACATTCAAGATAACGAAATACTGTAAGACCTATTTGCACCGCTTCTTCTGTACGAATTGTCGCAGTACCTTGACTTTGAACTAAATTTACTGAATAATCAACCACATCAGCTATATCGACATGTTCCCTTTGAAGAATCTCAGCAAGACCCTCATTATAACTCCCAAATAGCAAAAGAAGCCGCTGATAATTCTGCCATTTGGTTCTGATTTCTTTAGCAAGCTCTTCAACTGGTTTACCTTTCCGACTTGTTGCAATAACATATTGGTTATCTTGCTTTATTTTCAGAAACTTGCCTAAAGAGCGATCCACACATCGAACTTTATAGCCCCAATACGGTTGGACTCGAGGAGGAGAAGATTTGGCCGCAATTAAGTTACCTGCTTTAGTCCGTGTAATCTGAACTGTAATACGTTGTGGAAACCTTGTAAGGTTGGATTTTACTAATGGCAGTGGTAATTCTACGCCAACGTCAACCACTAGATTTCCATTCTGCTGGAATGCCACCCCTTCCCTAATTTCGTCCTGTTTGAGCTGGGACGCTTTCTTTACAAGAGGATGATGAGGCGTGCGTAAAGGGGGAAGTAATCCCACATACTGGAGCTCAGGTAACTTGGCGAAGAGATGTTTTCGGAGATATTGTGGTGTTTCAATGTACTCTAATACGCTTGATATCAATTGGAGATTTTCGGCTTGTTTTTGGTTTTTTCTGTCTTTGAAGAGTAGAATTTCATTCACTTGAAAAATGGCACTTGCACGAGCGATTCGACCAATTTGCTGGGTCTTCTGCGCTTTGCTAGAGTAAACATCAATAAAGGAAGTGGGGATGGCAATCGCGAGGGAAAGTAGTTTTTGGCTCGATTCCTTCTTTATCATTCTTGTTTACCATACTTAGCCTTTCACAACACCTAATGGAATTTGACTTGCTACTTTTCGCGAGATATCTGCACCATGCACGGAGTCAACCACAATATGTACATCCTTGTAAGCATTAGGTGCTTCTTCAGCCAAGATTTTTGTACTGATTGACCGAACCACTTCGCCTTTAGATTCGAGGGCCTGTTTTATATCACGTCCATGGTATTTCCTAATGGCTGCTTTCCGCGACATTGCCCGCCCAGCACCATGACATGTGGAACCAAAAGTTTCTTTCATTGCTTGTTCAGTGCCAACCAATACATAAGATGCTGTGCCCATGGAACCACCAATCAATACTGGTTGACCAACTGAACGGTAATCTTGTGGGATCTTTGGATGCCCTGGACCAAAGGCACGAGTTGCACCTTTTCGATGAATATACAAATCTCGTTTCGAACCATTCTGTTCATGGGTCTCATACTTGCAGATGTTGTGGGTCACATCATAAACTAAATTCAGATCCATTGAATCCCAGTCTCGTCGGAACACTGTTTCAAATCCTTCGCGAATCCAATGCGTCATAACCTGCCGGTTGCAAAACGCAAAATTCACTGCTGCCTTCATTGCTGCATAATAGTCCTGCCCTTCTTGTGAAGTTGACGGAGCACAGACAAGCTGGCGGTCAGGTAACCAAATGTTGTATTTTTTGACTGCAACTTCCATCCGTTCTAAATAATCAGTAGCAACCTGGTGTCCAAAACCTCGTGAGCCGCAATGTAACATCACGACTATCTGATCTTTCTCAAGGCCAAAAACCTTAGCAGTAGTCTCATCAAAGATTTTTTCGATCTTTTGCACTTCAAGATAATGGTTTCCGGCTCCTAAAGTTCCAAGTTGCGGGCGTCCACGACGTCTAGCCTTCTCTGAAATTTGAGGAGCTTTTGTCGCAGCTCCCTCCATTGATCCACCTTCCTCGCAATGCGCTAGGTCAGCTTCCACACCATGGTCATTTTCTATCGCCCATCGTGCACCAAGTCGAATAACGTCACTAAATTGCCCTTCACTCAATCGAATTTTGCCCTTTGATCCAACACCCGCAGGAACTTGCGTGAACAGCTTATCCACTAATTGCTGTAACTTTGGTTTTACTTCAGCATATGTTAAGTTGGTCCGAATTAATCGAACACCACAATTTATGTCAAATCCAGTGCATCCAGCAGAAATTATCCCCTCTTCAGCATCAAATGCTCCAACTGCTCCCATTGGAAGACCGTATCCCCAATGAGCATCAGGCATCGCCAGAACAGGTTCAATGGCACCAGGAAGTGTTGCAACATTGGTTAGTTGCTCAATTGCAGCATCTTCCAAGGTGTTAATAATCTTCTTTGACCCGATAATCTTCGCACTAACATTCATACGAGGTCGAGCTGACTTATCAAGCCACCAGCGAAACTCATCCTGTTGAACCAGTTTCTCTTTCATAATACTTCACAACCTTTTCGTCATCTCAAATATCTACCACAACTGTTGCCACGTATTGGTTATTAACCCTTTCAAGCGCAAAGCGATGAAAAGTGACACCTTTAACATGAGTACGAAGCTCTGGCATCTGTGAGCTTCCTTTTCCGATGCCTAACAGCTGCAATTCGCCGCTATCGGTTTCTTCGATTGAGGTAATGGAAAAATCGGCGAAAAAGACTCCTTCAACTTCGAACTCGAGTAATAAGTTTGATAACCAGTCATAAAGAAGGCGTTCTTCGGTCGAACCCTCCGCTTTGACTATTACTTCAGTCTCAAGCATGACTTCTTCTAGGTCATACATCACTCCAAACATCGCCTTTGCTGCGTTACAGAGCACCTCCGGTAGGGTAGCACCGTATGCGCGAAATAACTGGTCAGATGTGATTTCGTCGAAGTATTCGTATGACACAGGTTATCACCAAGTGAAACCGAAGGAAATGAAAGGATTTTTCACATTTTAACATTGGGTTTTCGTTAGTGTCTTTAATAGAAATAGCTAGTAACAAAGAATGGCGCCGGGAAAGGGATTCGAACCCTTGCGACCCAAAAGTCACAGGCTACCTTGGATGATACATGAAGGCATCTCTCAAGGCCCGCGCCGTAACCACTTGGCTATCCCGGCTGCAAATTCGGTTTTCTTATAATTTTTGTAAGATTGAACTGAGTTTAATATCTTATCAGAACTCACTCAGTCTCTGAAATTCGGAATGTCTCGTGGTGTTTAAATTCTCCGGTAGAAAAGAACAATGGGGTTCCAGTTCGTAGCCGAGAATCAAAGTTCACAGGACTGGACAATATCGCTGGAACCGCGAGCAGAACTTTTAGAACAGTTTCACAAGAGATGCAATGAGACAGAAAGCCTTACCCTTTGGGTTCAAGGCCGTTCACAGAATTGCAGTGCATTTTTATTAAATTGCATCAGCCCTTGTTGAGCCGTCATTGGGGTCCCTTTTCGATTCTTTGAGTTTAGGAGTACGAAAGACTTAAATCGCTCCATCCGCTTCCGAGCCGTTGAGCTGGTTGAGGTACCTCTTATTACTAACTCTGCTTGCCTCCCCAGAAAACGCTTCCCTTGGAAGTGTAATCCATGGGTCACCGAAAACAAAGTTCTCCAAGGCATGGTAGTCTTTCCTATCGTCCGCGCAAACGTGTGCGTCGGGTTAGTGGACGGATTCGCCATTGGCCTGAACAAGCAGCTGAACCCCGTATTCTAGGATTTGCTGGTTACAAAGTCGGTATGACACATGTGATTCTCATTGATGATAAGCCTAATAGCCCATGGTTTGGTCGAGAAGTCAGTCGGGCCGTGACCATAATTGATACTCCCCCGATGTTGCTTGCATCTATTCGTGCATATGGTCAAAACGGTGGGGAATTGAAGGTTTTAGGTGAAACATGGATAGAAAATCTTCCAAGTGATATCCGACGGGTTTTACCCTGGCCCAAAGATTATGATCCCAAATCATCCTTGAGCAAATTGAGCAAATCCTTAGATGACATTAACGAACTAAGAGTTAGTCTTTTAACTCAACCGAAACAAGCGGGAATTGGAAAGAAAAAACCCGAAGTAATTGAATGTAAGGTTTTTGGCGGATCCATAAAGGATCAGTTCGAACATGTTAAAGCGCTCCTCGGAAAGGAACTTCGTGTGCGCGACATCTTTCAACCAGGCCAATTTCTGGACATCGTCTCAGTCACAAAAGGTAAAGGCTTTCAAGGTGTTATCAAACGCTTCGGCGTGTCAAAATTACCCCACAAGTCACGTAAACGCGTTCGTGCAGTAGGAACACTCGGTCCTTGGCACCCAAATCGGATCATGTATACGGTTCCTCGTGGAGGACAGATGGGATTCCATCAACGAACAGAATACAATAAACGATTATTACGTATTGGCGAAAAAAGCGATGATATCACACCTGCAGGCGGATTCCCACACTATGGCAATCTCCAATCTGACTTCCTTCTCATGGATGGCTCTATCCCTGGATCATCACGACGATTAGTACGTCTTCGAGTACCGAGTCGACCAAAACCATTACCTGAGAAACCACCTGAAATTGTCTATATCAGCACAACCGCAAAGAAATGATGGAGGAAGGAAGTTGACGACAGTTAAGATACATACATTAGAGGGCTCAACAAGGGGTACTGTCACTCTTCCTAAAGTGTTTGAAACCCCTCTTCGCAAAGACATTATAAAACGCGCTGTTTTAGCTCAGCAATCCGCCAGATATCAAAGGCATGGCGTAGATCCCATGGCTGGCAAACGAACCTCTGCTGAATCTTGGGGAACTGGACAAGGACGAGCAAGAGTCCCTCGAAGAAAAGGGCAAGGATACCGTTCTGCATCAAACGCCGCGTTTGCGCCTTTCACGGTTAGTGGACGAAGGACCCATCCTCCTGAAGCTGCTAAAGACCCACTAGAACGAGTCAACAAAAAAGAGCGGCGATTAGCCATCCAATCAGCAATCGCAGCTACAGCGAATCCAGAAATCGTTTCATTACGAGGTCATCGTTTTGAAACTGAACAATTTCCAATTGTAATTGTTGACAAATTACAAGAGTTACAATCTACAGAGGAAGTTCAAGGCGTCTTAGAAAACCTTGGTATCTGGAACGATATTATTCGAGTGAAAAACGGTCGAAAAGTTCGCGGAGGAAATGCAAGGCGTCGCGGACGAAAATACCGAAAACCAGTAGGTCCCCTAATTGTAATAACCGAAGATGGTGGAATACGGAAAGCTGCCCGAAATATTCCAGGAGTCAATGTGATTTATGTGTCTAAGTTAAATGCAGAGATTCTAGCTCCGGGAACACAACCTGGTCGACTCACCATCTGGACAAAATCAGCAATGGACGCCCTATCAAAAGAACCCTCTGAAGGTGGTCAATAATGGATCCTTATGATGTAATAATCCGAATGATGATTACTGAACGGGCATCAGAAATCGTCGAAAAAGAAAATCGACTGACCTTCATGGTTAATAGGAGAGCAACCAAAGGTCAAATTCGTGAAGCAATTGAGCTACTCTATGAAGTGAAAGTGGTCAAAGTCAACACGATGATTACCCCTGAGGGGAAGAAAAAAGCTCTCGTTAAACTTTCTCCTGAATATAATGCCGCTGACTTGGCAGTCAAGTTGGGCTTATTCTAATTGGAGGTAACAAAAATGGGAAAACGAATATTAGTTCAACGTCGCGGTCGTGGCTCCCCAACATTTCGCGCCAAAACACACCGTAGACGCGGACCAGTCAAATATCCTCCACTAGCTGTAATGAATAAACGCGGATATCTAATAGCAGATGTTGAAGAACTTCTTCATGATCCAGGGCGTGGTGCGCCTATAGCTTCACTCCGCCTTGAAACTGGTGATTCCCATTTATCTTTGGTCCCAGAAGGCACTGCTGTTGGACAACAACTGCGGATTGGACCCAAAGCAGGCATCCGCGCCGGTCATATTCTTCCTTTAGGGAAAATCCCTGAAGGTACACCAATTTTCAATATAGAAAGCCAACCAGGTGATGGCGGGAAATTTGTTCGTTCCAGCGGTACTTATGCCACTATTGTTACACATTCAAAGGGAAAAACCTCTATTCGTTTACCCTCAGGTAAAACCCGAGCCTTCAGCTCCACTGCCCGGGCAACCATTGGGGTAGTCTCAGGAGGAGGAAGACCAGAAAAACCATTTTTGAAAGCCGGTAGTAAACACAAACATCGGTATGCCAAAGGCTTGACTTACCCCAAGGTCCGCGGTGTCGCAATGAACGCCGTTAGCCACCCCCATGGCGGTGGTAATAAACAACGTCCTGGTGGTCCTAGTTCCGTATCTCGAACCGCGCCTCCAGGTCAAAAAGTAGGACTAATCGCACCAAAACGTTCAGGTCGAAAGAAGCGTGGATAGACCCGTTTCTTCTTAAAAGTCAGCAAAGCCTGACAACTGCCTAACCTATATTAGCTACTCACGTTGCTGCAGCATCTTCCACGATAAAGTCATTGTACGTGGATGGGCTGCTTTTACCTCATCTAGGCGTCCAACTGCTGTATTCTTAGGAGCCTCTTTAATGAGCGCGGGATTAGAATAGGCTAATTGAGCAATCTCTTGCAACGCATCAGCAAACCGATCCAATTCGGTTTTACTAAATGTCTCTGTAGGCTCAATCATCAAGGCTTCCTCCACTATTGCGGGGAAATAAAAGGTAGGTGCATGTAATCCCCGATCGAGGAGTGCTTTGGCAACATCTCTAGCGGTGACACCAGTATCCCGCTCAAGGGGCTTCGCGCTTATTACAACCTCATGTTTTCGCCACACACCCGGGGCAAAGGGGATACTATAGCCCTTGGTCCCCTCAATGCGCTTCATAAGGTAATTTGCATTCAATACTGCATGATCTGAAACAGCCTGTAACCCCTGCCAACCCATTCTCATAATATATGCATAAGCTTTCAACAATACCGCCGTGTTCCCGTGAAACCCATGTAGACGGCCAATTGATTTCGGTCGATCAATGTCTGAATAAAACTGCTTGCCATCATAAGTGATGACGGGAACAGGAAGATATTGTGCAAGAGGTTGTTTGACTCCTACTGGCCCCGCTCCAGGTCCACCTCCGCCATGTGGAGTGGCAAAGGTCTTGTGCAGGTTTGTATGGATGATGTCAAACCCCATATCGCCTGGACGAACTCGCCCTAAGTTTGCGTTCAGGTTAGCGCCATCATAGTAAAGTAACCCCCCTGCCTTGTGGACAATTGAAGCAATGGTCTCAATCTTTTGTTCGAATAACCCAAGGGTGTTAGG
>JBHLPI010000080.1:0-9141 GCA_048939595.1 Promethearchaeota archaeon
TCGATCCCTATTCAAAGCATTAGACTACCAGCTTACCATAGCTGCTGTTATTGATGGATCAAGTCCAGGACGGATACTTGCCGACAACCCAAAAACACCCACCAGTGCTTTCATCTGCTCAGTGGAAGGCTACTATCTCGCGGGAAACCCCCAAAACGGCTCGTTTAACCAAGGTCTACGTGATTACATCCTCAACACTATTTTTACGGGAGATACTGTTCGAGAACACGATGATGACTTGGTTCTATGCATCCATCCTGAGGACTGGCAAACTAACTTCGATACTATTTTCCCTACTCGACCACCACTGCAACTCCCCCGCCTATACTACACCTGCACTGAGGTGAAAATTGACTGGCAAAAAAAGATACCCAATGGCTTCTCCATCCATCAGCTAGACCCAACATTTCTTGACTCAAAAAATATGGCGATCCCCGAGCATATTCTCAGTTGGATGCGCATTAATTGGGGCTCCATCGATGCCTTCTGGAAACAAGGTTTTGGCTTCTGCACCGTACACAACCATGAGGTAGTCTCCTGGAGTCTCACAGATTGCGTCAGCGGAAGCAACTGTGAAATCGGCATACGTACCAAACCTGAATACCGCCGCCGTGGACTCGCCACCTTGACTGCCGCCGCAACCGTCGACTACGCCCTCACCCACGGATACTCACAAGTGGGCTGGCACACTAACATCGAAAACTACGGCTCCATCGGCGTCGCCGAAAACGTTGGGTTCACCAAAAGCCGAGATTACACGTGGCACTACTGCATGATCGACGAAGCCACCCATCTCGCTGAAACAGGTCTGCGACGCTTCCTCCAAGGCCTCTTTGCAATAGCCCTTGACAGCTATGAAAAAGCCTTCGCCAAAGGACCCGTTTCCCATTGGTACTATCATCAAGCCGCACAGGCCGCCGCAGTCTTACGGAAAAAACAGAAAGCCCTCCACCTCCTCAACCAGGCCATCACTCAAGGATGGCACAATCTTGAATATACTCAAGATTGCTCTGAGTTCGATATTCTACATGACACTAAGGATTGGCATAAAATCATCAAGCGAATGAATTCCTGAGTTATATCCTGAATGGTCGCCCTACCAGCTTGGGGCAATACCCCATTTTCCTGAGTGATACACCTAGACTCCTTATCTCATATACACTATTCCAATCAACAGAAGAGAGAAAAGGACATTGAGATTATCGATCGTGGTCTGCGGGGCATTGGTCGAGGCTCCAGTAAATGACTGGAACGTCAGCGATTTTGACACCCTGGAGTAATTTGGGGAACATGACGAGGATGGCTCCAAACGTGGGTCCTCGCACTTTCACGCGGTATGGCGTGTTTTCACCATTGCTGACTGCATGAAAACACAGTTCTCCGCGACCGCCTTCTATGCAATAAAAAGCATCGCCGGAGGGAATTTTTAGGCGCCAAGTGATCTTTTTGCCATCTGGGGTTTGAGTTTCACAGACGGGCCCGTGTGGTAACTTGTCTAATGCTCGTTCGATGATGTTGAGGCTTTCTTCAATTTCTTGTCGCCGGCAGAGAAATCGAGTGTGGGCGTCACCGTTAGTTCCGGTGATAACCTTTACCCCGATGTCTTGGTACGCTTCATAAGGGGTGGCAGTTCGAACATCGAACTCGACGCCGGTTGCCCGGAGATTGGGACCCGTGACATCATTTTCAATTGCGGTGGTCTGGGAGAGCGGAGCGAGATTCTGGGTGCGATCGATGAAGGTTTTGTTGTGGAATAAGAGATCATCGTAGATGTGAAGGCGTTTGCGGAGATAATTGATGAGGTGTTTGGCTTTATCTTGAAAATCGGGTTGAATGTCGCGGCGGACACCACCAATGGTGTTGAAGATGTGGTAGATCCGTGCCCCGGTGAGTTCTTCCAGAAGGAGGAGGACATGGTCGCGGTCGCCCCAGATTAAGCGTTCGATGGTATCAAAGCCTGATGCGGCTCCACCAAAACCAAGGTTCATTTGGTGGCTTTGGATGCGTGAAAGTTCGGCTTGAATAACCCGTAAATATTGTCCGCGAATCGGAACCTTGATGTCTGCCAGTTTTTCGGTCACACCGGCATAGGCTAGTTCATAGGAGGCACCATCGAGGACGCAAATGCGTGGGACCAGCATGATGTTTTGTAGCCAGGTGCGGTATTCCATGAGTTTCTCGAAGCCGCGATGCAAGTAGCCTGGATTGGGTGTCGCTTCTACGACGATTTCGCCATCCAGTGTAAGGTCCATATTGAAATTCCCGGAGGCTGGATGTTGGGACCCAAAAACGATGTCGAATTCAGCTTTACTGGCATCTGCTCCTCCAAGGGGATAGGGGTTCACTGCCATTTGCCCCGCATCGGTGTTTATCGTTTCGTCCTTTCCTGTGTATCCACCTTGAATCGCTTGAATAGCATGAACGACAGCAACACCAATTGGCTCGGGGCGTGGTGGGCAGCCAGCAATCCAGATGTCAACGGGGATGTATTTGCTGATGTCTTTAATTGTGTTGTAGCTGTCCCAGTACGTTCCTCCGGTCATGGGGCAATTGCCGAGGGCGATAACCCATTTGGGTTGAGGTATCAGGGAGTAGATGCGGATAATGCGTTTTAGGGTCTTGGGTGTGACATATCCACCAACAATCAGTGCATCTGCATGGCGTGGAGAACCCACAGCTAAGAGTCCAAACCGTTCCATGTCAAAGGAGCTCGCTACCCATGGAACTGCTTCAATAAAACAGCATCCAGTCATGTAATTTACGATCCAAATGCTCCGCGAACGAGCCCATGCGACAGTGTTTTGGATTTTCGGGGGTTCAGGGTGTTCGAGTACGGGGGTGACAGCGAGCATTTCGGGGGTATAGTTGAGGGTCTCTGGTTTCATGGTCAGGAGGATGGGAAAATTCGTAAAAGTAAGGGCACCGGTGGGGCAATTGTCAACGCATAAACCACAGAAACAGCATTTCCGAAAATCGATTTGTGGGTTAAGTCCGGTTTTGTTTTCTGCTGTCTTTTCGCGTTCGACCATCTCAATGGCATTGTTGGGACAAACAGTTGAGCAGATTTTACAGCCTTTACATAATTCAGGTTTGTAGAGTTGACGGCCTCGGTATAAATCGGTTAATGGCATATCCGGGGGAAACGAGAAGGTCATGGGTTTAGAGACTGCCAATCCTAGAACGCTTTTTACGGCTTTCAGAAGTCGCGACATTGTCTATTTCCCTCTCGCTTGATAATATTCTTTGTTGACGTAATCCCGCCAATTGAAATCCTTTCGCAGGGGCGGTTTTCCCTTCCACTCTTCGAGAAAGAGTGGTTTCAACATCGGATTTCCAACATAGTTGATTCCGAAAAGCTCCCACATCTCACGTTCATGCATCGCTGCTGATTGCCAGACAGCAGAAAGGCTTTGGAGTCTCGGCTTGTTTCGAGGAATCCGTGTCGCCACTTTCACGTAGAGATTGGATTCAAGATGATGAACGATGTAATACGCCTCGAACTCGTTTTGCTCTATCCAATCGATTATGGCTACTGTGAGACAGCGCAAAAAACCCCGGTCGCTGAGATCAGAGGCAACCACCACATAGGTCGCTGGATTTGTGACAAGTGATAGGAAGTTGTCATCGATTACGATGTTGGTTATGGCGTGCTGAGACTTCAAGGCGCGTGATAAGGATGCCGGCTCTATCGACTCGTATTTCATGATGCCAGTCTCCTTCAGCGTAAAACGCCTACGCCTTAGGATATCCTAATTCTATATTTAGGATAACTAAATAACTACCGGATGTCACCAATTTTTTGAATCCTTCCTCAAAACTGTGAAGCTGAACGCTAACTACACCAATCGAATTTGTAATCCGAGCAAATGCCATCTCTTATAACTCAACTAACACCTTTCGAAGCTCCACCTATCACATATACCCTAGAAACCACTGATGTAACCGCAACTTCCTAAATTCACTACTGACTCGCATTGTCATGGCGTAACCTATCCGCACACACATAGTACCAAATCGCCTCAATTAAAAAGAACACCGCCAAATACCCGAACACCACATTCCACCATTGCGTCACAAAGAACGACCACACCAGACTCATGACCATACCGGTCACCAACAAAACCGACCCATGCACTTCCAACCTCAGAACCTTATCCATACCGCTATCACCTCCAACTGAATTCTCAGCTGAATAGACATACACGCATCACCACGTTAGAACACTACCATTCCAAGAAATTGACGCAAGGGCAACATACCCCTAAAAGGACTTCAATCTCGTGAAAGCGCGCGTATCTCCCCTAATAGTTGCTTAACTTCCTCAGGATCTCGCTTAACAAGCCGATTTTTCCGTAGATTTTTTTCCAATATCTTATCAATCAGTTCACTTTGCCCTATCCACTTTCTGATAAACTGAAAACCAGATGGCGGATTTGCCGCAACAAAGACACTGATGGTGAACTCTAATCCCTTTTTCAAGACATCAAAAGTCTCGCCATCATCGATTTTCCCCCTCCCTTTTTTATTTGGAGGGTAATTTCAGAACAAAATAAAAAACACAAAAAAAGCAATGATCTCTTCGGTTCAAATCAGTCTTTGACTCAAAGGAAACCATAATTAAGTTGCTGAACTAGACATCAATTATTGATTAACAGCTAAAAAGTTAAAAAAAATATCTTTAGCTGGAATGGGAATGGTTATAATTACGGTTTTAGAAAAAATAGGTGAACTTAATGAAATTCTACAATCCGAAAAAAACCAGATTCAACAAAATGAAAATAGTATTCATAAGTTCGATTATTTTTTCAATACTAATAATTCATTCGGCACCGCAACCAAATGTTAGTGGCTCCAGCAACCTGTCATGGCTGAGAGAGGGTGCTTACGCTCAGTATTTCACAGAACATGGACTAGCTGTGTACACATATGATCCCTCATTGAATTTAGAAAATTGCTCCCTAGCAACACGAGATTTGGCTCTCACCAGTAATTTACACATTGATCCAGAGGAAGGTGAGAATTTTTTGTATCGTTGGGAAGTCATCTCAATAATCGACACCAATGTTACATTAAGAATTGATGTTGATATAACCGGTTGGCAAGAAAGCTCTTATGAAATCGTCATTGATTCCAACAATCGACAGACATATGATATGGGCACCTTCATTGGCTATTCCTGTTTATGGCTTCCTCAACCATATGAAGACCTCTTCGAATCTACACTCGCCTCTTGCCCTCCTTGGTCTGCGAGCACCGACATCACCTTACGACATGATTTTGCTCCCACACCCCAAGGATATCAGAATGTTATTGATGTTAGCGCAACTGAGGACGATTTTCAACCACCTTACAATGGATCTCGATCAGAATACAGGTTACATCTATATTACGATGAAGATACTGGAGTTTTGATTGCGTCTTTCATCAGGTTGATTCTCCCCTTTCCAGTAGATTATCGCTTTCTTGTTGTACGAGGGATGATCCAGATGGAGACAACTAATATTGATTTGGGACCAGACATTCTGCTTCCTGAATTTGGTTCACTCTTTGTCCCTGCAATTTTTCTTGCAGTAATGATAATTGCCATAGTCATATTGTCAATAGTGATTTTTTATCAACGGAGAAAAGAGAAGAAACGAAGGATTCGAAAACGCAAGCGGAAAAGAAAATAATCTAGATGTAGAATTCATTAGTAGGAGTCCTTAGCATGGAACCTATAATCAAGACCGATGGATTAGTCAAGGAGTATAGGCATGTTACAGCGCTGGATGACGTGTCTTTAACATGCCCTTCCGGTATTATCGGCCTACTCGGACCTAATGGTGCAGGGAAGAGCACTTTAATCAAAATCTTGATGGGTCTGGTTCTCCCAACATCAGGTCAGGCATCAATCTTTGGTCTTGATTGTCGACGAAATACAAAGGATTTACATAAACGGATTGGAATTCTACATGAGAAACCGAATTTTCCATCGACATTTACTGCAAATCAATTTTTACAATTTGTGTGTGAGTTGTACGAAGTAACAAATAGTAGGGAAAGAATTCATACGGTCTTAGACATGGTTGATTTATTAGTAAATAGGGACGAGAAGATTGGAAACTTTTCTGCCGGCATGGTTCAACGGCTTGGCCTCGCCCAATCGCTCATCGGAACTCCCGATCTTGTTATTCTCGATGAGCCCACGGCAAATCTTGATCCTCTTGGACGTGTAAAGGTTTTAAGACAGATTCGTCAACTCCATGAAGAATTTAGAACTTCTTTTTTGATTTCATCTCATATTTTGCATGATATTGAACGCGTTTGTGATTACATCATATTGATTGATTTAGGGACTATTCTCTTACAGGAGTGGCTACAAAAGCTCATTTCTTCGTCCTCAAGCAATACAGTGAAGGTCCAATTCCGTGAAAGCGGTGCTTTCAGGCAGTTACCTGAACCAATCCAGTCTGTTTTGATTGAACAGTTGGATTCTCGAACTGCGTTATTTTTCGTTGAAGATATGGATGTGTTTGAACAAAGATTGTTTGACTGGACAGTTCAAAACAAGATAATAATACAACAACTCTTGGTTGAATCTAATCTTGAACAAATCTATACTACTTTCTTCCAAGAAAGGAGAACTGACAAAACTTGAAATCATCTTCTTTAACGATTCTCAAGTGGGAATTTGAAAACAATTATCGATTTCCGATTTTTGAAAGTATTATACTAATTATCACAATTCTAATTGTTGGTTCTGGAAAGATTCTACTAACTTTTCACGATATTCAATCTTCAGTAATTCATGTTGGCTTGTTTGTTTCTTCATTCTTAGATACATTCATGCTCTTGGGAATCCTTGTGTTAGGGGTGTTTCTGAGTAATTCTTTCGCAGGAGCTTTTGAGCGGGGAGAGTTGAAAGTTTTGCTTTCGTTTCCCGTATCTCGAATTGAGATCATTCTATTCAAATGTGGGTTGAACTTCCTGGTGTTTTTCTTGGTCTATGCAATCTTAACCTGCTGTGCGATAATCTTTCTATCACCTTTTGTTCTCCTCACTCCCGTTTTCCCGATTCTTTTATTAGGCCTGGGACTGTATTTTCTGTTCTTTACGAGTATCTTTTTAATTGTATCAATTGGAGTGAAGAATCTCAAGACTGCGTTTATCATTAATGTTTTCTTTTGTTTACTTTTCTTCGGAATTGCTCCCCTCTTTTTGAGAGCAAGTGGGTTTCTAAGATCCTTTATGGTGTCATTCGTTGAGTGGGCGTGGCCTAGTTTCACTTTTTCAAGTAGTGTACAAGTTCCTTTTATGCCAGTCCTTTTAGGTATTATTTCTGTTACATTTGTTTTCCTTGCCTTTAGTGTGATTTATTTTAGTTTCTTCATGGATGTGTCATAGATGGATCGAAAACTCCGTATTGGGTTTGTTTTCATTGTTTTTGCTTGCGGAATCATAAGCGGTACAATGGTTGAGAGTATCATGCCTTTGAATGTAATTAGTGAGCCAAGTATTGTTATTTTCGGATTATCAAATGAAACAGTACTTAATTCCACGCAGCTATATGCCCGTAACTTTCGTCTTATCGTTCAAATCTCTGAAGGTGGTCCTGTTCGAATGGAGTTAATTCAGAGTGATGGTATTCAAACAGTTAGTAGGGAAACGTCGGATACATTATTGATTTACGGAGCTTTTTTCAGAAGAGGCATCTTCGATTTGCACTTATTCAACCTCAATGATTCACTGTTGGTTTTGCGTATTACTATGGACCTGTTTGGCGAGGACCGTGAACAGTTGTGGATTGGCGTCGGATTTTTTATTTTGGGGTTTGCAATTAGTGTAGTTTATCTTGTAATCAACTGGTCGGATGTTGTTAGACGCCCACAGAACTCGTTTCTTACTTGAAAGGCAGTGAAACAGTAACCAAATTTTCAGAGTAAATACAAATATCCAAGCTGCCATGGTCTGACAGAAACTTGTTTTATTACTTATTCAGTGTTTTGTGAAATCGGGCCTATTTTCTTTTGACGCAGTGTTCACAACTCAGGTGCTACAGAATTCCATTCTGTTCGTAAGGATAAATTCAATAATAAAAGAAACACTTACTGCAATTAGGGTCAACGAGAGTATAAGTTGGTTGAAATCCTTTCGCCAAAGAAGACCTTGAAGATGAAGCCACCCAAACAGCAGTTTGAAAGGGCACCATCCTTTTTCTAATCTAGTTAATCCCTACTCCCCCAATATTGATCTTAGCACTCATCTACAGAAAAGTGTCATAATAGATTCATCCAGATTATTGGCATCCTTAATCCATTCCGAAAAAATGCTTTCCAACTCATGAAAATCCTGTTCTCCAATACGCTGAAAGCCACTGCTTCTCGCATCCGCCATCGCCCATCATTCGCCAGCTCTTTCAAGCGTCGAATAAGCTTCAGGTCTTTGGTTTTCGTGTAGATTTTTCCTAAACATACCGTCGCACAGAAAGCCAAGAATGACCGCGGGTCATTCACACCCGCCTCCTCCTCGCTGATATCCACCCAGCGCAATAGCACCTCTAAATCCCCATAAATTTCTGCCAACGCAAACGCCAATTCTAAATTCCCTCGTGGCCCTGGCAGATTCGAATGCGTAACTACAAATTCCTCTAATCGGTCAGCATCATGCATAATGAGTGCTAATCTACTGACCAACTCGTCCCTTTTTCCCATGCGCTAAGCTTACACCACTGATTATAAAGAATCTCTGGTGTCGTTCTCAATCAGAACAACTACTGATAATAGAGGCGTGGTCGGCCACCTAAATCAATGGGTCACACCGGTGTTTCAGGATAACACACCAAACAAGAAGAAATGCTGATTAAGAACGATTTAAATAGCAACAGGGGGCATAGGAAGCTTCTGGACATGGTTTTGCATCTTTTCATAGAAAGAACAAACCATTTCCTTTAGGAGGTAACTTCGATTTGAAAAGAAGCTACGCGATTGCAATCGCATTGGTAGTTATCATTGTTGTAGGTGGCGTTGGTGTCTACCTCTTCATGAGGCCTCCACCAATTCCTAACCTAATCGTCATGGGAACTACCGACTCAATAGAGACAGTCCTTGATCCTGCTAGAGCATACGATTACTTCGGTTGGTCGATGATTGGTGCTCTCGGCTC
>JBHLPI010000023.1:0-30224 GCA_048939595.1 Promethearchaeota archaeon
GGATACTCCTTGCATTACATTTCTGGGATTAACACAATTCAACTTTACTAGCTCCTCTATCATATTTTCTAATAAGCATGCAGCTAATGCTTTACAGTATTGGCTACTGGAATCAAAATCCTCAAATATTCTCCTAAGCCGATAGGTTCGGATTTTAGTACAAATTTCAATGGTCTTTGTTGTTTTTCGAACAAAAGGGTGCGAAAAAGGGAATTTAAAAGGAAGTCGTTCTCGACCTGGATTCTTTTCTCTGGTAATACCGTTATAAAAATCAAATAAATTTTAGGTGATAAAATGCGTCACTTTTGATGCTTTTAATTCAAAATGTTTATAAAATAAGTTTTCAACAAGATTGATTGGAGGGATTAGCTTTTTCAAAACCTAAGGAAAGGAAAAAGAAATCAAAGCTGGAGAGTTTCTTATCTGATTTTTCAAACTTCTTGTCTCGACACCAGTCGACTACCACTGGTAACAAGATGCGACTAAACAAGCACTTAAGACGTGAAGAGAAATAGCGTTAACACATCTGAATTTTCCTTTAACACATCGTCGCAGTAAAGCCTTATATAATGCAAGATAAAAAACGCGGGTCTGATATTCTTCAATTACTTATTAGGTGAATGTATATGGATAATGAACGTGTCGTTAATCCATCCGCTTTTGGTGCTATTGGCTTTGGTTTTGCTTTAATCCTCCTCTCGCTTTATTTTGCAGAGATCCTTGACATGAATGGGCTAGCAGTCGTGTACTCTACAGCCTTATTTGCAGGGGGATTTGCACCCTTGATTGCGGGATTATGGTCACTGAAAACTGGAAATACCTTCGGAGCAGCAACTTTCATTCTAGGTGCAACCTTTTGGTTCTCCTATCTCTTCACCATATTTCTCCCACTGCTTGGACTAGCTCCAATAACTAGTGAACCAGCAATAGCTATGTGGGTGCAGGTTCCCTTCTTCTTTCTGTGGGGCTTTTTCAGTTTCTGGCTTTTTCTCAGTTCAATTAAATTCAACCGTGTACTCCAAATATTCTTCTTTCTTCTTGCAATCTTCTTCTGGCTTGTTGCCCTTGGCCATTGGTTTGCTTGGGATACTTGGCATAATTCAGGTATTACCAATACCATGGTCAACGTATTCGCGGGCTGGGAAGGCATTGCCTGTGGATTCGTTGGAATGTATTACGGAATTGCAGTACTTCTAAATGATACCTTCAAACGTGTGCTTCTCCCGCTAGGTGCTACACTAGGAAAATGAAGCGTGTCTTCCTCATTCCAAAAAGTAAAAGGTAACATCTACTGCCAAAGCATTCCATGTTAGAGGGGTTCACTGAGCTTCCACTCAACGATGCCTACACAGAACTACGACGCATCCTTCTAGATATGAAATGTCAGCTCTTATGGACAATCCCGCCTGATGCTATTGAGGTGCGCCAGGGATCCTGGTTTGGCTTATCTCCCATCAGTATGGCAAAACATCTTCGCTTTCGTCTTTTTACTGAATCGGGGGGCACTCGACTCGAAGCTGTTGCCTATTGGCCAATGATTCTCATTGCTTCACTAATTTCATTATACACTGCCTGTATTTTCTTGCTGGGGCTAGTTGCCTTCCTCATAACACAGACAGGTACAATACCATTGATTGGAGCTCCCTTAGGTTTAATTGTTCTAATTCTTGGAGGGATCGTTACTGTCCTTGCCTTGCTCCACATCTATAGCTATCTGTTGCGTTCTAAGGCCATTCAAAATATTCTTCTCCTGATAAAAGCCAGAGGATCACCGCTCCATCGGAAGGTTCGTGAAGCGCGCATCCGAAAGACAAAATCAGATTAATAGAACCTTAGCCTAGTCTTTTTAGGAAGTACTAAATACGAATCTAGCATGCACGTTGTTCTTGGCTCGCAAAACCCAGTAAAACAAGAGGCTGTCAGACAGGCTTTTGAATTATATTTTGACGAAGTATCAGTCATTTCAGTGGGAGTCAATTCAGGGGTCCAACCATTCCCTATGTCTGAATCTGAAACATTACAAGGGGCAATCAATCGGGCAAAATCTGCTCACAAAGAAAAACCACAGGCAAATTTTGCAATCGGGATTGAAGGTGGACTAACACAATTCAATAATACCTATTATATCCAAGCAATTGCTGCCGTTAAGAAAAGCGAAGAACTGAGTGTTGCCCGGTCTGTCGCCATCGAAGTATCACAAGAGCTTGTGAAAAAAATCGATCCAACCAGTGATACTAGTAAACACACTGTTGACAAGCTCTTGGGTCGTAACGACCTTTTCAAAAATGAGGGTGTAATGGGTGTACTCACGCAGAAGCGGTTAACTAGAACTCAAATCCTTCGAGATGCTGTAATCTGTGCCTTACCTAGACTCCTTCTTCCCGAATATTATCCTAAGTCAGCTTGACTTATTTTCTGTATCAAGTTTATTGAGCGTATTTTTAATTCTAGTCCAATGCCGGCCTTGCCAATAGACTTTTTGGCACTCCTTATTTGTACACTGCCAAAAATTCTGATGATTCTTTAAAGAACCCTTAGGCACAAGGGTTCGAACTTGGACACGATTACGTTTCTGAAGTGGTGCATTGCATTTGGGACATCGACTCAGGTCAGGATCTGCAAGAAACGTAATTCGCAGTGTCTGCTGGAGTTGTTTAAGCATTGACCCTACGGACTTGCTTCCGGGATTCAGAACGCGGTATTCCAGTTTTTTGGCTCGAAGCATGAGTTCTTTATCTCGCGTTAAAAGAATGCGGCTATCGACTCTTTCAAGAATTTCATCATCTGATTGGGTTTCACAGTAGAGAGTATCGTATCCTAGTAATCGTAGCCAACGAGCAAGAGACCCCAGCATGGCATCAACGATGAAGGTGGCTTTTAATGCCAACAGCATTTCCTCAATATATTTGTTCAATCCAATTGGCTTATAAGCTGTTATGTCTCCTATCCGCTTCTAGAATCGTGTAAGTTCTTACACGCTAGAAGTGATTTTTGTGATTGATAAGCTCCAAAAAGCTGCTGATTACGGTGAAAAACTCGGTGCCACGTATGTCGAGTTACGTGTTGAATCCCTAAATCGCAGTAATACGCAATTTGAAGATGGACGGGTCCGAAGTATCAGTCAGCGTATCGAAGAAGGTGTAGCAATCCGGGTATTAGCTGGTGGTACTTGGGGCTTCGTCTCCTCTAATGATCTTTCTCCCGAGGGGTTACAAGCGTCTGTCAAAGATGCTTATTCCCTCGCGAATAGTGCTAGTCAAGCTCGCAAAGATCCGATTGAGCTTGCAGAAATAAAGCCAGCCAAAGCAACGATTCCACTGAAGGTGGATCGAATTCCCACAGATGTTGATCCTAAAGAAAAAATCGCTTATGCTGCCCAGCTGTGGCAAGAAACCAAGCAACTTGATTCACGTGTAAAGGCGATTACTATTCGTCAACGCGATGGATTCGGTACAAAATATATCGTTACGAACGAAGGCACTGAATTAGAACTAGGCTTTGGTCATGTACATTTATGGGTTTGGCTAACCGCTAAAGAGAATAGCAAAATCAC
Source organism: Promethearchaeota archaeon (assembly GCA_048939595.1). Lineage (GTDB taxonomy): Archaea > Asgardarchaeota > Hermodarchaeia > Hermodarchaeales > Hermodarchaeaceae > Hermodarchaeum. The sequence goes on from JBHLPI010000023.1 coordinate 3,554, forward strand.
TGGCGCTCGAGACGAGAGTGGCACAACCGCTCATGGCTGGGAATTTTATGAAAATGACCAGACACCCGAAATTGTCGGCGAACGCATTGTTGAACGCGTGAAAAAGCAACTCAAAGGTTCAACACCAAAACCGGGAAGCTTCCCGTGTGTATTGGGTCCAAAAGTCGTGGGTACACTCGCTCATGAAGCACTGGGGCACTTAGCTGAGGCCGACCTCACATTACAATCTGCCTTTGCTGGGAAAATGAACCAAGAAGTTGCTCCTAAGGGAGTCACTATGGTCGATGATGGAACCATCGCCGAAGGTCTAGGCACTAGCAAATATGACGATGAAGGCGTGCTAACCAGCAGAGTATATTTGATCAAAGATGGAATCCTGACTGCCCTTCTCACCGACCGCGAGTATGCAAAGAAAACTAATATGCGCCCTTCAGGAAATGCACGGGCCGAAGACTATCGCTATGTACCGCTAATCCGGATGCGTAACACCTTCTTTGAGCGTGGTGATGTATCTGATGATGAACTCTTTGAAGGAATCGACTTCGGCTATTATTGCCTTGGTGTCGCAGGGGGCCAAGCTGAAATGAATGCGAGTTTTCAAGTAGGGATCCAAGAAGCTTTTGAAATTGTCAAAGGTGAATTAGGGAACTCGGTTACCAATATGTCTATTTCAGGCATTGCTACGGATGCGCTATTGAAGATCGAAGGAGTAGGCAAAGACGCTTTTGCTTTTGGTGCAGGTCGATGTGGAAAAGGTCAAGAGGCTCTCATCAGTGATGGTGGGCCGCTCATTCGATTTGGAAGTGGTCCGATAACCTTTGGAGGAAAAGACTAAGGAGGTTAGAACCATGAAAGACAAAGAACAATACCTTCTTTCGCTCGCAGAACAAGCTGTAGCCTTTGGCTCTAAGCAAGTTGATCAGATTGAGATTCTATTGCAGGATAATTATGAAATCAGCTGTGAAGTCGCTTTAGGACAGATCAACAAGGCATTGAAGATGCAGGAAGCAGGTGCCTCGATTCGAGTTGTGGTGGACAGGCAATTAGGCTCTGCTTATACCAATCGACTTGAACCAGACACAATCAAAGAATCAGTGAATCGTGCAATTGCAGCAGCGAAAGCCAGTACACCCGATGAGACTTGGAAGGATTTTGCACTTAAAACCAAATACACAAAGGTGACAGGAACCTGGGATGCATCAATTCCTGAAAAAGATCCTGGAGTTTTTGTTGATTTATCCACGAAGATTGCTAAGGAGATTACGGAGAAGGACTCATCGATAATTATTGGAGAAGCAGGTACAGGTGGATTCTTTGGATGGACCGCTTACGCTAACTCTAACGGCATCTCTATCAGCGATAGAGGAACCGGCGTTTATGCTTATGCTGTGTTAGTGGCTCCAACTGAAACTGGTATGACTTCTTCAGTATGGTCAGTTGATATCAATCGCAAATTCACACTAGATTTGGATTATGTTGTCAACAACACTGTGAAGGATGTGCTCCTAGCAAAGAAGCATGCAAAAGGAGAAACCGGTTCCGGGACTATCCTTTTTGAAGCAAGTGCTTTAGGCTCTCTTCTTTCCTTCGCTTTCATGCCAGCAATCAAGGGTGAAAACGTAGTTCGTGGGAAATCAAAACTTGCAGATAAGAAAGGAGATTTCATTGCTTCTGAAGCTCTTTCCTTCACGGATGATGGACTCTACCAGGGTGGATATGCCACAGGTCTTTTTGATGGCGAAGGGATTCCCCAACAAAAGACGCCTATTATCGAAAAAGGGAGATTACAATCCTTTTTGTGGACTAATTACTGGGCTAATCGCCACGGAGAAACAAGTACAGGAAATGCAAGTCGGAATCTCCGAACAGGCGTTGTAGATACAGCTCCCACAAATATGATGGTTCCTGGCGGAAAACACTCCTTTGAAGATATTCTAGGAGAGATAAAATCGGGATATTTAATCAAAGGCTTACAAGGTGCTCATTCATCGAACCAAGAAACAGGGGATTACAGTGTAGTAGGTAATCCCGCGTTTCGCATTATCGATGGAGAACTCACAGGCGCAGTCCACGGTTTAATGTTGGCAGGGAATGCTTTTGATCTCATCAAGAAAGTTGATGTAGTTGGAAACGATATTCGAAGTTACCTCGTTGGAGCAGGAGGTTCACTCATCGCTCCTACCATTCAATTCAGTGATATTCAAGTGGTCGCCAAAGCCGACTAAAAATTCAATTCTTATCCAATTCATTGGAAAGTTGTTCTAATAGTTCCCGCTCACGTTGATTGAGCTTCTTAGGAATCTCGACTCTTATTCGGACAAGCTGATCGCCATTCCCACGCCACCTAGCACGTGGCATACCTTGTCCTTTCAACCGAAGGAGCGTATCTGGTTGCGTTCCAGATGGAATCTTTAGCTTTGCCTTAGAAAGAAGAGTGGGGACTTCGATTTCAACGCCTAATGTGGCTTGAGTAATGGAAATCGAGAGTTCTATCAAAATATCATCACCTACCCGCTGAAAGGTCTTATCAGGTTCAACATGAATTACCACATACAGATCACCAGGCCTTCCTCCCTCCTGAGAGGCTCCCTGGTCTTTAAGCCGGAGCATTGAACCCGATTCTACTCCCGGAGGAATTTGAACCCGGATACTTCGTTTTTCTCGAACCGTTCGTTTTCCATTACATTGCGAGCAAGGCGTTTCAATCATTTGACCCTGTCCACGGCAATCTGGACAAGTGCCAACACGAATAACCTGTCCAAACATCGTTTGTTGGACCTGTCGTAACTCACCGCGTCCATTACAACGTGAACACGTGCTCATGGGGGTTCCAGGTTCCCCACCAGTTCCACCGCATTTTGGACACTGCTCATCCCGCTTCAGGTTGATTTCTCTTTCTACACCTGTAGCTGCTTCTTTCAAGGAGATTTTCATATCATAACGCAGGTCAATTGCTTGATCCTGTGGTCCCGACCTCCTACCCCCCCGACCCATGAAGAAGTCGAAGATGCTTCCAAAACCTCCAAGGCCTCCACCGAGTCCGAAGCTTCGCAAGATGTCTTCGAAATTAATCCCGCCAAAGATGTCCTCAGCACTATATCGACCGCTTATTCCAGCATGACCAAACTGGTCATATTGCTGTCGCTTATTCTCATCCGAAAGAATAGCATACGCTTCCGAGACTTCTTTGAATTTCCCCGCTGCATCAGGCTCTTTATTCCGGTCAGGATGATATTTGAGCGCAAGTTTACGGTATGCACTTCGAATTTCTGCTTGTGTTGCTTTTCGATCTACACCTAGCACTTCATAGTAGTCGCGTTTTTGATTGCTGCCATAACTCACGCTAATCCACCGTAAATGCGTATCCGAATCAAAGCTTCGCTTTTATTTGTTCTGCCTGAACCGGCTTGCAGATTACGCCGCCTGATGGTGAGCCTGAGTTACTTCTTATCTTCGTCATCGACAACTTCGTAATCAGCATCAACGACTTTATCTTTACTTTTCTTTTTCTTTGGCTTTGAAGTTGAATCGTCAGCGACGCCTTCTTGAGCTTGAGCACGTGCTTGTTCTTCCGCTACCTGTTGATAGACGGCTGTGCCAACACCTTGCAAGATATCGGTCAGACTTTCCATTTCTTGTTTCGCCGTAGCCAGATCTTTGTCTTGGACAGCCTTTTCTAATCGATTAGCGGCTTCTTCGACTTTTTCCTTGTCCTCTGCACTGATTTTATCACCCAGCTCTTTGATGGTCTTACGAGCAGAATACACAAGCGATTCCGCCTTGTTCAATTCTTCGACTTCCTCACGATACCGCTTATCCTCTTCTTCATATTCTTCTGCATCAGCGACCATCCGCTCTTTTTGATCTTCTGTTAATTTTGTGGAAGCTGAGATTGTGATTTTTTGTTCATTTCCTGTACCTAGATCTTTGGCCTTAACATGGAGTATGCCATTTACATCGATGTCAAAGGTGACTTCGATTTGAGGCACTCCCATAGGAGCCGGTGGAATTCCCGTGAGGTTAAATTGGCCTAAAGAGATGTTTTGGCTGGCTCTGGATCGCTCACCCTGAAGAACATGAATGGTTACCACGGTTTGCATGTCTGCAGCTGTACTAAAGATTTGACTGCGCTCAACGGGTATTGTGGTGTTGCGTTCAATAATGGGGGTCATAATGTCCCCCTTCGTTTCAACTCCTAATGAGAGGGGAGTAACGTCAAGAAGGAGTAGGTCTTTAACATCGCCAGTGATAACACCCCCTTGGATTGCTGCACCCAAGGCAACTGCTTCCATTGGGTCGACACCTCGTTCAGCCTTCTTTCCGATGAACTTCTCAACGTACTGTCGAACGACAGGCATCCGAGTAGGTCCACCAATAAGTATGATCTTGTCAACTTCATTCGGTCGAAGCTTAGCATCACTGATGGCTTGTCGCATAGGACCGTCACACCGGCTAACAATATCGCGAACGAGATCCTCAAGCTTGGCTCGTGTGAGTTTTCTTTGCATGTGTTTGGGTCCACTCTTATCAGCAGTCAGATATGGTAGGTTGATCTCTGTTTCAATGACATTGGATAATTCGATTTTTGCCTTTTCTGAAGCCTCAAGCAGGCGCCTCCATGCCGTAGGATCATCATGGAGGTCCATTCCATGTTCTCCTGTGAATTCATCGGCTAACCATTCAGCAATGGCGAGGTCCATGTCTGTTCCGCCCAATTGCGTATCCCCCGCTGTAGATACAACTTGGAATAACCCGCTTTTAGTTTCTGGGTCAGGACCGAATTCCATGATGGTGACATCCAAAGTACCACCTCCAAGATCAAAAACAAGAATTCGGAGTTCCTGGTCCAGTTTATCGATGCCATAAGCAAGTGAGGCCGCAGTTGGTTCGTTGATTAAGCGAACAACTTCTAATCCTGCTAACTCTCCGGCATCTTTTGTGGCCTGCCGTTGATTATCATTAAAGTACGCAGGCACGGTTATAACAACTTGTGAAACAGGTTCTCCGAGAAAAGCTTCAGCATCCGTTTTGATTTTGCGAAGGATAAACGAAGACACTTCCTCGGGAGTATAAGTCTTATTACGGATTTTCACTTTCTTTCGGGTTCCCATTTTTCGTTTCACAGCTGTAACGGTGCCTTCGGGATTTGCTACCGCCTGGCGACGAGCTGGTTCGCCAACCAGTCGTGTTCCATCTTCTGTGATCGCCACATAGGATGGAAAGGCTTTACCGGATACTGTGGGTCCTTCAGCGCTGGGAATAATGATGGGACGATCGCCGCGCATCACAGCTGCGGCTGAGTTGCTTGTTCCCAAATCAATTCCGATTATTTTCGCCATTTTTCATCAACTCGTTGTCAATTATCTTTAGATGTTAATTTTTCTTTGTTTCCTTTTCAACCGAAGGTGTTACCTTGGTTTTTGGGGGAGGAGTAGGTGCAACCGCTATCTTCACCATGGATGGTCTCAGCAATGTCCCTTTCAAGAGATAACCTTTACGTAACTCTTCAATGACGGTATTTGGAGGATGCGTGGTAGATTCTTCTCGAACCACCGCTTCATGACGTAAGGGATCAAAGGGTTGACCTTTGCATTCGATTACCTTGACACCAGCGTTTGTTAATGTCGATTTCAGATTGCTCACTAGCATTGAAAGTCCCTCAATGAAGGGATTGTTTGCTTCAATCTGAGGGATCATGAGTTGGGCACGTTCCAAATCATCAAGAATAGGTAACAACCCAAGAAGGAGCTCTCGATTTGCTTGGAGCCGAAGATCGGCTTCACGACGCTCCATCGCCTTGACGAAATTCTCATGATCGGCTTGTAAGTAAGCAAGCTGGGTCTTATACGTCTGAACCTGCGCTTGAGCATTAACCAAGGCTTTCTGTAATTTCTTCTTCGTTAAGGGTTTGGGTTTCGCGGGTTCCATGGTTGAAGGTTCTGCCGATTTTGATTTGTCAACTATCCTTTTCTCACCTTTTTCTGCTTCTGGTGGTTTACTCGCGTCTTGCGGTATATCCGTCATTGACTGTATCCTCCTAAGGCATTGTTACGTAGCCAATTTTTTTTCTGTAGGTGAGAGGTGGTTGCTGATACTTGATTACCTTATCTAGTCTGAAATCAACGCTTATGATTTCCAGACCCTCCACGGGTGATCCAGCAGCCCACGAAAATTCGAATTGACCATAAAAAATTTTCGGAGCTGCTTAGTCTGAACCACCTGAACACGGAAGGAATGTGTTCAACGAGGGAAAAAGCAATAGGATTTATAATTTTATTTATTTTCTCAAAAGAAAATTAGAACAGCCAATCCGTTAACTGCCAATTGAGGTCATTGATTGGCTGTCAATTAATGAGAAGTTGAGTTTTAGAGGAAAGTGTCTAATGCGGCTTTTAGCGGTTGATAGCCAACACCACCAACGATGCGGTGCACCATCACGCCATTCTTGAATAGACCAAAGGTGGGGACACCCTGCACGCGATACCGCATCGCAATCTCAATATTGTGATCCACATCCACTTTTGCGACCTTCGCTCGCCCAGCGTACTCTTGGGCAAGCTTATCCACGACGGGAGCCATCATCTTGCATGGCCCGCACCATTCGGCAAAGAAATCTACGAGGGTTACACCGTCCTTCACGGTCTCGTCGAAGTCGACGGTGGATAGGTGGAGTACTTTTCCTGGTTCTGTTTTGGGGGCTTCTGTTTGGGTTGCCATTGTGTGTTGTAACTCCTTAAGTTTTTGTTCACGTAAACGTGTTAATTCTGGATCGGGATTATTACTCACTTTGAGTCCTCCTCTCCATGCTGGTGTGAGGGATTAGTGCAGCCATCACTATGGCAGCTGCGTCCACTCACGAGTCCTGGGACGATGTATGCGGCGATTAAAAAGACTAGACCGATAATGGCTAGCCATGGTATGGCTATCGTAACGCTGAGTAAGACTAGTGCAAAGCCTGTGATGACCATAGCGATACCAGTCTTGGTACAGAAGGGGCAGCCGATTGATGCCATTGTGCTTCACCGTCCAGTATACTGCAAAAAGGTCTTTATCCTTGTTGCGCAGTTCCAAAGTTGGATTATGAGGGATGCCATAAAAAGGTGTCGATAGTGCCACAACTGAGCACAACACTTAATTCGTGTTTTCTGATTTTGCCCAATACTGATCTAAGAATTCTACAATTTGCTTGTAGAAGGTGTCAAGAGCATCCTTGATCAAATCCTTCATGGTTGTAAGGCTAACAGCTTCGTATACAAATACATAGCCGCCTTTGCGAAGTGTTCGGGTTCGTCGGTGGGCAAACCCTCGTTGGACGAGGTTTTGTATGGCACGTTGGACAGAGCTCCGATTGCTTCCGAGGGCTGTTGTAACCTCTTTCACGGTGGCTTGTCCTTTAAGAAGATAGAAATAGACATCAATTTCAAGAGTACGAAGACCGAGAAAACAGTGCATGACATCACCAACCTCAACATTTTGGCCCGTCATGATTCGTTGAACACCAAGCATTGCCATCTTATTCACCACTTTCTAGGTTCTTTATTTGAAAATGTACTTGCTGGAATATGAGTGTTGTGGACAGTTGAGCCACATCCTATAACAACTCTTCAAGCGCTTTTTAGTGTGTTCACGGCAGAGGCATAAGATAAAATATCTCCTCTAGTAAATCGAGGATTTAATGTCTGATGTTCATGGATTCCAAGTAGAGCTTGAAAGACCGTTTGATTTGGATACAACTGTCGATAGTTGGATTTACTCAGATGTTCAGCCAGTCCCCGAGTACAAACGTCCGGGAGAATTTGCTCGTTGTCTTTCCATTAATAGCAATTTAATTCCTGTACGTGTCATCCAACTACGCAAGGGAAAAACACCAAGTTTACAAGTACAATGGCCTGCTAAATATGGTGGAGATCATAAAGCCATCACGGCTCAAATAGGGTGGCTTCTAGGATGGGATGTTGATACCAGATCAGTTCTCTCAACAATTAAGAAAGATCCTGTAATTGCACATCTTGAAAAACCGTTGCGAGGGCTTCGACCTTTCAGCCAACCAACATTCTTTGAAGCAATAGTGAAAGCGATTATTCAACAGCAAGTGAGTTTTCGATCTGCCAATAAGGTGATCCGACATCTCGTGCTTGAGTATGGACCTCGATGCAGAATCGGAGAAGAGGAATTGTTTGGTTTTCCATCCTGGGAAACTCTGCATGCCCTTCCTGAAAGTAAGCTACGTGCTTGCAAACTCGGATATAAGGTGCCCTATTTGAAAGGGTTATTCAAAGCCCTTTCCAATGAGTCAATTGACTTAAAAGAACTCGCACTACTCGATACGCTCACTGTAATCAATAAGTTGGATGCTCTTCGAGGAATTGGACTTTGGACTGCTGAATTGGCTGTGTTAACAGGGTTACGTCGCCTTGAGGTGTTCCCCGCTGACGATTTGGGAATACGTCAAATCATCTCCCAACTCTATCTACGGGATAAACCAGCCAAACGAGCGGATGTAGAAAATATTGCTGAACGATGGGGAGCTGCCAGATTCCTGGTTTTGTATTTTTTAATGTGTGCCCAGGTTCTGGGATTAGTTTAATCACGGCAAGGAGAAAGTAATATGACGTAAAGATTTATATTTAGGCACACCTAAATCTGAATCATGGCTCCTGCATCTCAATCCCAACCAGAAGTCAGAAAAGAAGAACCCAAAGCAAGTTCAAGTGCCCCCAAATTTGACATACCCAATGCAACGATTGAGGAATACCTTGAAGCAATTTTTCGACTCCTTCAAAATGATCAAGAATACGCAAAGACTGGAGAGTTGGCAGAGGTCCTCAACGTAAAACCGCCTAGCGTTACTCAAATGATCCAAAAATTGGCGGAGAAAAAGTATCTTAAATATGAGAAAAGTCGTGGTGTCCGGTTAACATCAAAGGGTCGGAGACTTGCGCTAGATGTACTACGCCGTCACCGAATTGCTGAGCGATTATTAGTCGATTTATTAGGAGTCAGCTGGGAAGAAGCCCATGAGGTAGCTTGTGAATGGGAACATCTTTTGACCCCCGAGCTTTGTCAAAACGTTCTTGATAGACTCGAAGATTCTGCCACCTGCCCCCACGGAAATCCCATTCCGGAATCGGATGGAACCGTGACGCCAATTCCCGAATTGACATTGGCAAACCTGAAACAAGGCGAACTTGCAATCATCGATTGTATCAGTGACGAAAATATTAACTTACTCCGAATGATGTCCTCGATGGGTATGTTACCTGGTGAAATCGTCCGAGTTATCCAAATTTCACCTGTCGGGGATACGCTTTTAATCGAAATAGGAACCGCCCAATTTGCCTTAAGTTCGGAACTTGCTAAACGTGTACGGGTCCGCCGCGATGTTGAGGAATAGATCAGCGGAGCGGGTTAAAAATGAGAGGACCAGGGAAAGGTAGACGCCGTAAATCGAGACACTTCCAAGACAAAGATCATATTCGAATAGCCCTAGTGGGCCAACCTAATGTGGGGAAGAGTGTCATCTTCAATAATTGGACAGGTCTTGGGGCTATCGTTTCCAATTATCCAGGAACCACGGTAGAAATCCTCGAAGGCAAGGTCTATTTTTCTCGTCATGATATATACTCGCCTCGATGGCACCCCGGAATCAAAAAATGGGATACTAAAAGACAAAAAGAAAAACCTCCGCATAGGGGTCGATGGCGAAAAGGATTCGGCTATCGCATGAAAAGATGGGCAAAAAAAGACTTCTTCGAAGAAACCCCAGATATCCGACTCGATATCGTCGATTTACCTGGTTCATATACGATTATCAGCCCATCTACTGAAGATGAGAAAGTGACATTGCGATATTTGCAGCAGGATACTCCTGATGTAATTGTTAATGTCGTAGATGCAACTAACCTTCCTCGGAACTTACTTCTCACAACTGCCTTGCTAGAGTTTGATATACCGATAGTAGTGTGTCTGAACCAGGTTGATTTAGCAAAACGCATGGGTATCGAAATCGATGTTCAGAAACTTGAAGCCCTCTTGGGCGTTCCAGTGATTCCTACAGTAGCAATACGAGGAACCAATTTGAAGCTCCTTTTGCGAACTGCTGCAAAAACAGGCGCACTTGAAGGAACCCAGCAAACACCGCGGCGATTACTATTCCCTGATGGAATCGAAGCAAAGCTCCGAACATTAGAACGGCACCTTGCGAAAATGCAGTTGTGCCCGATGAATCTCCCTCTTCGTATTGTCTCCCAACAATTACTCGAAGAGTACTCCCAATGTGCGCAATGTATTGAAAACGCCCTAGAATCAGAGTCCGCCGTTAAAATCGTTGACCAGATCCGAAAAGACATCGAACAAGAATTTGAAGAAGATATCGTCTTAGTCCTTGGAGAAAAACGGCAGCAGTATACACTTTTTTTAACTGAACAAGTTCAGCTTGGGGAAGGTAAACGAGTTCCGGTCACCGAAAAGATATCTAACATCCTTACACATCGCATTGCCGGACTTCCAATTGCCGTACTCGTTCTAATCGGATCAATCCTTTTGATGTTTGTAATAGGTGCAATCTTTGATGCAACAGTTGGAGAATTCTGGGAGATTTTCATTAATCCCACTGCAGAATTTCTTATAACAACCTATATTCCTTCCCCAATCATTCAAATTATCCTCTATTATGGTCTGGTGCTAGGAATTCAAGCATGGCTATTCATCGCAATCCCCTTCGTTGGAACTTTTTATATCATCCTCTCCATCCTTGAGGATACAGGATACCTAGCCCGTATTGCTTTCTTGCTAGATGCATTCATGCATCGCCTTGGTCTCCACGGTCGAGCTATCATTCCATTGCTAACTGGCATGGGATGTAATGTGCCTGCAGTTCTTGGAACTCGAATACTTAACACTCGTCGAGAACGCCTCATCGCAGGATTTCTAGTCGTCCTGATTCCCTGTTCAGCCCAACTTGCAGTAATTCTTGGAACAGTCGGGGTTTATGCGTCCGTCTGGTTTGCTTTCATTATCCTTGGCATTGTGTTCTCAATCATCATAGGATTCGGAGCTTTACTACAACATACGCTTCCAGGTTCATCACATGGTCTGGTTATGGAAATTCCACCACTCCGGTCACCCCGAATTAGGCCTACCATTAAAAAAACTTGGCTTCGATTTCGAGAATTCATCTATATTGCCCTTCCCCTCATCATAATCGGTGGTGCTATCCTGGGTCTCCTCCTTTATTTCCCCACTCCTGACTTTTCCTATCTCCATATGGTCAGCATCTGGGCCGCTCCTCTCGTAGTAGGCTGGTTAGGACTGCCCCCCGAAACAGCTGCAGCTCTCGTTTACGGCATTCTAAGGAAAGAACTAACGGTCGAACTCCTCATTATCCTCGCAAATGGCCCCTTGAACACCTTCATGACCGCCCGCCAACTCTTCGTCTTTGCGCTCATTACTACTCTCTACATCCCCTGTATCGCTACTGTCGCTGTACTCGTACGTGAATACCGCTGGAAATACACACTCATCCTAGCCACAACCACAATCACCCTCGCTTTCTTCCTTGGAGGTGTCGTCAATTGGATACTCATCGGAATGGGATTTCCATAAACCCTAAAAGGTGAAATACTCGTAGAATTCACATCTACATATCAACTTTGGAGGAACAACATCATGACAAATTACCGATGTCCAATGTGCGGAACAGTCTTCGAAAAGACTCAAGCAACGGGATGCGCAGGTTGCATGATGGCCCGTGCATGCGGTGCCATAGCTTGCCCCAGTTGCGGTTACGAATTCCCCGCTGTGCCTGAAGAAACCTAGTTCTCTTTTGAACATTTTTTCACTCCTTTTACTGGATTTACCGATTTTATCCGAAGGGCGCAACTGCTCCCTTCGAAGACTTTATTTTAACATTATTCTAAGAGCTTTCAAGAGTTGATAGGTCTTGAAAATTCGGCTATGTTTTGTCTTTGGTTCCGCTATTGTGTGTACCCTCATCTTGTCTTTTCTTTTTCCTCTTATAACTCCCCTTACTTTCCACTCTTCTGAAGTCTGCTCTGAGCAGGATCTCACCACCCAACTGACCCCTGAGGTTAATCACGCACCAATGGCTGCACCTTCCCCCATCACAAACTATACCATTACAGCCTTTCTCCAAGATTCGACTCATATCGTCAATGGATTCACGACAATTAACTATGTGAACCACGCCAATGTCGCATTTTCTGAATTGTACTTCCATCTTTATCCCAACGCCTTCAAACCTGACGGATCGATTGAAGTCTCCGATGTTAGTTATGACAGTAACCCCCTCAGTTATACCATAACTGGTACCAACCAAACAGTTCTAGAAGTGGATTTAATTGGAGGTTCAGGACCCGGTATCCTGCCACCAGGTGGAAATGTTACATTAACGATTTCATGGCAAGTGATGGTTCCAGAAAGTGGAGATCGATTTGGTTGGTATCATCGGACGAATCCCTTTGAGTTTCTGGGATATAATATGGGCAATTGGCATCCTATTGTAGCTGTTTATGATGATCGAGGTTGGGATACTAAACCATACTCACATATGGGCGAAAGTTTCTATCATGATGTGGCAATCTATGATGTTGCAATCACGGTTCCGGATGACTACATAGTTGCTGCAACCGGTGAATTAGACACCATCAATACAGGTGCTTCAACACGATCTTGGAATTTTCGAACCGGTCCCGTACGTGATTTCACCTGGTGTGCGAGTCCTCACTATGAAACAATGAGCATCCTCTCACACGGTGTGAACGTCACTAGCTATTACCTAGCTGAACATAGCGGGGGAGGCCAACGCGTCCTTGAGGTAGCAGATGACTGTTTAGAAATCTATGGAACCCTCTTTGTTCAGTACCCCTGGAAAAGTCTAGCCATTGTAGAGGCTGATATCTGGGCTGGAGGTATGGAATACCCACAACTAGTCATGATCGGCCTTCCCCTCTATTCATATCCTGAAGGACTCTCCTCCCTTGCTACAGTGACAGCCCATGAGATCGGGCATGAATGGATACCCTTCACATTAGGGACAGACAGCTACACTGAACCATGGATTGATGAGGGGTTTGCATCCTACACCGAATACGTCTGGATTGAATATGTCTATGGAGCTACCCAACGGGCTGATTATCGAGATTACGATTTGACTCAATATTGGGAATATGTGAACTCTGAGGGCGATAAAACTCTTAATCAATCAATGAGTTTCTGGCAAAGTGCTAATTGGTATGCATATGGAAGCATTGTATATGCAAAAGGTGCTCTGGTCTACGACATGCTCCGGCATCAACTGGGAACTACCACGTTCTATGAAGCTTGGCATTATATCTTCACAGAGGGGATTCATGAGAACATCCGAGCCCAGACCTTGCAAAGCCTATTTGAAGAGGCGGTGAATGAATCTTTAGACTGGTTCTTCGATCCTTGGGTGTATAACAACGGCGTTGTTACGCTTAGCATCGGTGGGGCATCCATTCAGCCAGTCTCTTCTGGCTGGTTTGTGAGTTTCCAAGTTATTCAAGATCAACTCACACCTGTTCGTTTGCGAGTTCCAATTCATGTTAATTATGGAATCCATAGCTCAGTTCATTGGGTGTGGATTGAACCCCAAGCAGTAAGCCTTTGTACAATCCAACTTGCTGAATTTCCCATTCAACTTACCTTAGATCCTGATCAACTACTCCTGTGTCAGTACCGCGTTGCCACCGCCACGATTGTACTCAGCCCCGGTTCACCCATTCCACTCTTGATAGGTGGGGCAGTAACAACAGGAATCGTCATTGGGGCTGTTGTGCTGTATCGTCGTCGACGTCAGTCATAAGATTTAGATTTTCAGTTTCTCTTTGACTTCGTGCATATCCTTTTCTAGCTGTTCTACCCGGACCACAAGTTGACGGAGCAAAGCTAATATATCCGCATTAAAAGGCTGCCGAGGATCCTTCGGATGAATTGGTCGAGGTTCTCCTCGCCTTAAGGGATCAAGATCATCTGGATCTAAAGTCAATTATATTCAACTCCAAAAGGCTCTTCTTTATTTTCCGAAGCGGAGGAGTTAAACCTTTCTTACAATCCCCGAATATATTCAGGTCGTAATCTATCTGAGATATTGGGATCCGCTAGAACGGAGTCGATGGTTCCGAGAAGCTTTTCTCGATCTTGAGAAAGTACTCCCCGGAGAGGAAGATAATTTGAAGCATGGTTAGTACGGAACACGCAATATGAAAGACTAGTGAGTCCATCAAGAAGAAGGCGAAGCTCATGGAGAATTTCAAGTGGTGTTAGCGGTTGGAATTGTTTCTGTTTGGCTTGCAAATACAGCTCTGTTCCTGGAACAAGCATGAGTGTCAAAGCCGCTAAGAATGGCGGATCAATCGCCCTTATCGTCTTTGCAGTATTTTTAGCATGAAGTTGACTTCGACTCTTCCCACCTAACCCTAAAATAATAATTGGGGAGAGAGTAAATCCTGCTTTCTTCAGTCTTAAACAAGCCGCAATGTGTTCTTCGTTCGAGATGCCTTTATTCACATTTTGAAGAACGAAATCATCTCCGGATTCTAGACCTAAATAAATCATCTCCAGCCCCGCCTCATGGATTTGAGCGAGTTCTTTATCGGACTTTCGTAGGACATTGATTCCACTTGCGTAGATGCTAATCCTCTCTGTGCTTGGAAATTCATCAGCTAAGAGTTGGAGAATGTCCATAAGTTGCTTTGTGGAGAGAACGAAAGCATCACCATCCGCAAGGAATATTCGTCGAGGTTGGATCCTATATTTTCGTGCTAATTGGATTACTTCCTCTTTGAACTTTGAGAAAGGTTTGACTCTGAACTGTTTTGTACGGTAGCTACCACAAAAGGTGCACGCATTATGTGAACATCCAAAGGTGGCCTGAAGAATTAGACTCTTCGCCTCACTTGGTGGACGAAAGACAGGGGATTCAAGATAGTTAGGGTATCCAGATAAAGGTGGCATGATTGTCATGTGTCGTGTTATATGGCGCTTTAAGAGAGTTCCGCCAATATTAACAAGATTTTCTTACTCTTCTTGTTTAATACAGTCAAGAAGTAGGGTTAGTGCTGCATGGCTGAAATTTAATTTATTATCGCGTCGATTACCTGTGAAGCGATATTCTTGTGTAATGGTTTCAAACGAACAATGAGAAACTGCCACATAGACCAATCCAATCGGTTTTGATGATTTTCCCTTGGTAGGACCCGCAATGCCAGATGTGGCAAGACCATAATCAGAATTCATCCATAATCGAACGCCATTAGCCATGGCTGCTACTGTTTCTGCACTCACGCTACCAAATTTCTTTATCGTGGCTTCAGGAACCTGTAATAAGCGGTGTTTCAGTTCATTCGCATAAGCGACGACTCCTCCATCATAAAAATCCGAGCTTCCAGGTGTTTCTGTAAGAAGATGTTGAATCAAACCTCCCGTAGCTGATTCAGCCACCATTAATGTTGCCTTTTGTTTAACAAGTCGGTTAGCAATTTGAGATACAATCCCCTGAAACATCTCTGCCTCATCTGACTCAATTAAAGGATTTTTAGCCATCTATTAACCTCCGGTGAATATTTCCTTCTGTAGTAGCGGTATTTGGGTGTAGTCATTTTGAAAATAATGCGACGGAAAAGGTTTTAGCTATCTCGCCTCCTTACTCGAACCACCTTTCATTTGGTGAAATAAATAATGACCCAGAAAATCATGCCTGATGAAATGTCTATCAAATCAATTTGTCTTGACTGCAAAAATTATGATCGAAAAGGCGGTGTGTGTCAAGGGACTAACCCTTTTGCCAAATCGGGCGATAAGAGCTATCTTCTCCTCGTCGATAAAGCCTCCTGCTATGGTTTTGAGAAAGCTTAACTTACTAATTACTCAACCAAGATGCAAGTAACCGTGTTACTAGGTTTTCCATATTTTTAGACCGAAAGTTAGCACCTGAGATAGTTCCCTTGCGGCTGCAGAGCAATTATCGTGAACCTAAGGCCAGGCACCAGCGCCGAATTTGGATTTGTATGTCCAGGTATTCCCGCACTTATCACATTTACGAGTGATCTCATGGCCATAGGCGATGGGCACTTTTCGTAAAATGGTTGTTGCATCACTTCGGCATCTTGGGCACTGATCGGGGGCAAGGGGTTTTTCTTCTGGTTTAGGTGCAGCTGGTGGTTGAGTGGGAGGAGTTGATGGAGGAGGAGTTTCAGGGGGAGGAGATTCTGCCAAGGTTTCAGTCACCTCGAAGGGAAAGGTCACTTACTGTATGGGCTTTTCCCTTATAATCTACAATGCTACCTTAGACGCAACGGTTTAAATTTTCAGTGGTTCACTTATTGATGAAAAAACCACTCTGTCAAGCATTTATAGGATGGAGTTTAACCCTGGTGTCAGATACGTCTGTGACCTTTGAACCGGAAGGGCAACGAATTACCGCTCAGATTGGAGAAACTATTTTCCAAGTCGCTTAGCGTGCGAGAATACGTCTTCGAACGGAATGTGGAAGCCAAGGCATCTGTGGAAAATGTCGGGTCCAAGTAGAATCATCAAAAAGTATGGCGCCATTGACAGCTGCAGAACGATCCCATTTAACGTCGAAGCAAATTAACGCAGGATTCCGTCTCGCCTGCCAGGCTCGTATTGATAAGACCGAATCGCTGGTAGTCACAATTCCAACTGCGAGTCGAGAAACTCGGCGCCGTGTGCAACTTGAAGGGATTCAAAAACCTGTCCTGGTCAAACCTGCTTTTGAATCAGTGCTCCTCAGGATTCCAGGCGTCAATAATCAAGCCACCATTCCAGATACTGAACGAGTGCTCTCTAGTCTAATCCAAAATCCCATCTTTGCGCCTGTGACGAGCTGGGAGTACCCGCTACCTGTTATTGCGAAAACCCCACATGCTGTTCGGAAAGCGCGAGGTGAAGTGATACTAATAATCCGAAACCAGCATCAGATTCTCGATATACTTGGAGGAGATACTCAAGACAATATTTGTGGAGTCGCCTTAGATATTGGAACCTCCAAACTAGTGGCTAGTCTGTACTCCCTTGTATCAGGAAATCTCATCGCTTCTGAGGGAATTGAAAATCCCTAATTAAGGTTTGGCGACGATATAATGACTCGCCTAAGCTACGCTGGTGTGAGTTTAGAAAACAGAAGTGAACTACAAGCGGTCATAATCGAAGGCATTAACCAACTCCTACAGTCACTCACTTCTATTGGAGTTCCTCTCAACCAAATCTACGAGATGATCGTTGTTGGTAACACTGTTATGACTAGCCTATTTCTAGGGGTTGACACAACCCATCTGGCATATGGACCTTTTGTTCCCCCCTTCCGTGGACCTATTGAGGTCTCTGCAGGGCAACTAGGTCTCAACCTTCCAACCCAGAGTATAGTCTAAGTACTTCCAAACATCGCTGGATATGTAGGGGCTGATGCGGTCGCGGATGTGTTAGCCAGTGGACTCCACAAACAATCTGCCCCAACCTTAATGATTGATATTGGTACCAATAGCGAAGTCATCGTCGGAAACAAAGACCATATTGTTGCCACTTCTTGTGCAGCAGGTCCAGCCTTTGAGGGGACACATATCAAACATGGCATTAAAGCGATAAGTGGAGCTATTGAAAGAATTCACCTTAATCCAACCTCTCTAAAGTTTACATTCACCACTATTGATCAAAAAGCTCCTATCGGAATATGTGGATCAGGAGTAGTTGATGCGATTGCTGAACTAGTAAAGGCAAAACTGCTTTCACCCAAAGGGCGATTTACAAAACAGGCTAGACCCCTAGTTAAGACAGAAGGGAAGGAGAAATATATCGTTCTCTTCGAAGGGTTATCGAAGCATGGGAAGAACACAATCACTCTCTCTGAGCAGGACATCTCTCAGCTGCTATTGGCCAAAGCCGCAATAAAAACGGGCTATACGCTTCTTCTTCAACATCAGCACCTTTCACCTCAAGACCTTGACCATCTATATATTGCAGGAGCTTTTGGCACGTACCTCAATCTAGCCAGCGCACAACAGATTGGTCTCATTCCTCGTCTTCCCCTAGAAAGGATTTCCTTCATTGGAAATGCTGCTTTAAGTGGTGCCCAGTTCGCCCTGTTATCGGTCCCCCAACGTCGACAGGCTTCAGAAATAGCATTAAAGACAGAATTCATTGATTTAGCTCGGCACCCAGAATTCTCCCAAACCTATGTCGATTCCTTGTTTCTTTGAACAGGATATAACGGTAATATAGCTATAGTATACAATTCTTCGATGAGGGTTTCCTGTTATGGGTGAAAACGAAGAAACCATGAAAGAATTACTTGGTGAGTGTCCCGATGAACGAAGGGTTGTCCAAACTTTTGGAGTTGCTTCCTTCCTCAACGATATGGGTTCCGATATCATTTTCTCAGTGTGGCCCTATTTCGTCTTTCTACTTTCACCTCCTGGTCTTGCCCCCCTCATCTTAGGGCTAGTTGATGGCATTGGAGATTTTGTAGTTAATGTCTCCAAAGGGTTCTCGGGATTTCTTTCAGATAAAATCCAAAAGCGAAAACCCTTCATTTGGACCGGTTATCTTATGGGGGCGTCTTCTCGAGTAATATACGCAGCAAGTCCCATCTGGCAGTGGCTTATTCCAGCGAAAATCCTGGATCGGGCAGGGAAACTTCGGGGAGCTCCTCGAGATGCCATAGTTGCTGATGTATCTACACACGAAACTCGTGGAAAGAATTTTGGTGTTCTTCGTACTGCAGACAATACCGGTGCCACGGCTGGTGTTCTCATTTCTCTAGCTTTCATCGTCTTTGTCATCCCGTGGTTGACATTGACCTTCGGCTTTGATGATCTGTCAAGCCTTCGCTTCTTGTTCCTTTTTGCGGCAATTCCAACAGTAATTGGTGCCATGATTGTTCTATTCCGAATCAAAGATTACCGAAAGGAACTAGGGAAAGCAGTGTTTCATTTCCGGGGTATCAATCGTAGTCTCGCCATTTTCCTCACACTGAGCGTGCTCTTTGCCCTCGCCTCCTTCAGTTGGTCGCTTGTCACCCTCTATGCAGGCGCATTCTTAGTCCTCCCTTCTATCAGTCCGATTCTAGGGGTCACGGTTGCCTATTTTGTTTTCACCCTCACAGCCGCCATCACCTCAGCGCCGTTAGGAACACTGGGTGACAAGATAGGACGTCGTAAGACGATGCTCTTAGGCTTCGTATTCTTCGGAGCTATGTGTGCCATTTTCTTGTTCACACCACCACCCACCACACCCCCTACACCACAGGAAACTTGGAGCGTGTTGCTAGCCCTCATCTTCTATGGAACAAGTATCGGAGCAACTGTTCCCATGGCATCCTCACTAATCTCTGAACTCTCCCCAATTGATGTCCGAGCAAGCAATCTCGGTCTATATCAGATGCTTATAGGAATCGCAGCCTTACCCGCCAGCATCATTGCAGGATTTCTGTGGGTTCTCTTGGGTCACAGTTATACTTTCGGATTAGCTCTTCTTCTGACAGTTATCGCGACCTTGATGTTGCCTCTAGTCCGAGAACCGACCGGTTCTGAATAACCTTCCTGCTGCAAGATTAAAGATCCTTGTATTCATCCGGGATAGGTTTGGGTTCAACATTTCTTAAGATGAGAATACAGACTATTGCGAAGTTCAGAATCAATGCAACCAATAGAACTGGTATCGCTCCAAATAACGTGTAAATGATTCCTGAGGGAATAGGAGTCACTAGGAAAGAAATGAACACCACGATGAAGAAGATGCTGAGCATTTTCGCGGTTTCTGATCGCGGGAGCGCTTTACGCAGATAGGTGAGAATCAGGGTCCACCAAAGAATGTCATTAATGTTTTTCATGGCGATGGCAAGAAATGCTGTACTCGCTAGGGGTTCTATGACAGGGTACGTTGTAATGAGAGATGCAATCCAAGGAATAGGAAGCCAATATGGGAATATGGGGGTTAGTATGAGTAAGATAAGGGTGATGGGCATCACACTATATACGGCTATGATCGCACGTCGACTTCCACGAGTATCAAAAAAGGATCCTACATACACAGAGAGCGGAATAGAGAATGCCAAGACAACGATGAGCATGATGCTAATTTCCCCAATAGAAAAGCCCAGTGCCTCATTCAAATAGAATGTGCTGACAAATCGATAGAATCCGTCACTTAGCGCATCGAGAATTAGGACAACTGTGAAAACTGGTAGGATGACCCATAGAAGTTTGAGGGCATTTCCATTCTGTTTGATAAATTCACGTGCCCGATTTGCGTCCTTCTTTTCCCGAACAATCGGACGAGGCTCAGCTAGAAATATAGTTCGAATTACTGCTGCCGCCATATAACAAAGAAATCCTATGAAGAACACAATTTGAATAGTTATTACAAAGGGAACACCCATCGCTAGAAGCCAGGTGACCATTCCAAGTCCGATTAATCCAAATCCACTACTAGTTTGGAAAATACCCATCGCAAGACCGCTGTGTTCAGGTTCCATCTGCTCATAGATATAGCTAGTGCTACCACTTGCGAAAATAGCCGAACCTGCCATAAGGACGGAACCAGCAATGAGCCCAATAATCCCAGTGCTAAAAGCAAAAATGAGCATTGCGATTCCTGAGACAAACATGGTCAGCACTGAGAGCCATTTTCGATTGTAATTATCACCGATGTAACCACCAAAGAATCGCGCAATTAGCTCAATGCCCATATAGCCCAGAAGAATGAAACCAATTGTAATGTAAACTAACCCGATTTGGGGAGTGTATAAGATCAGAAAATCTCGCAAGAATAGCATGAGGTAGCTTTGCATGATGATGCCAAATACACCTAAGATCCAAGAGGTGATTAGGTATACCGAATAGCTTCCAAAGGTGAGCACTGATTTTAATGAAGTGAAAAAGCCTTTTCTCGTTGTCTCTTTCTTCTCTGGGGGTGGAACCTCTGGGACTGGTTCCAAATCACCTGGAATTGGATCTACGGAGCTCGCTGATGGAGCACTATCTGTGTCGCCAGTCGGTTGGTTGTTAGTCATTGTACTCACTACTGATGTTGTGTGTGGTCAGTGCAGATATGCTATCTGTAAAGTTGTGACCAGAATCTTGGTCACACCAGCCTGGACCAGAGGTACTTAGGTCTTGTGCAAAGTCTAATAGCATAGATGCTTCGAAATTTCCCCTCTTAAGCTCAACTGAAATCATCATAAGATTTAAGGTAAAAGCCAACAAAGGACGGCATCGTCTACCACACGAAAGGAGCGTGCTCTAAGTTGCTCAAAGATATCGATGAGTTGATGGTTAATTATGGTGTAGACGCACTTTACCTAGAGGGAACGAGCCTTTTACATCCGGACCTTTATTACATGAGTCGTTTTCTCGCCATCGATCCAATCCATTTCGTGAAACTCCCCAATGACCCAGGTGTTCTTGCTGGCTCAGATATGATTTGTGAACGGGCAAAAAACTATTCCCCAGTCCAACAATTTCACAGTCTTTCTCCAACAATGAATCAGGCTATCCAGGATCAAGTGTCAAGGGATGAATATGTGGAAAGGATGATTATTGATATAATGAAGAATTTACTCCCTTCAGAGGGGATACTTGGTATTCCAAATGAAACGAATGCGCTCCATGTACATTTTCTACAAAAACTCGGAGTTGAGGTCAAACCGGTTCAGAACCTCTTCTTAGAGGCTCGTGAAACAAAGGATACGGCGGAACTCAATGCCATCGAACAGGCTAGTCGATCCACCGAAGCCACTTTCAACCAAGTCATTGAAGTCCTTCAAAACACAGACATTGGATCAAAAAGCATGTTGATATACGAGAAGAAACCATTGACCGTCGGACGGCTTAAGCGGATAATTGAGCATGGGCTAATTGACAACGATTCAGAAAATAGTGAAGAATCAATTGTAGCAACAGGAACTAAAGGCGCTGACTACCATTATTTGGGAATGCGCGAGGATGTCCTCCATGCCCATGAACCCATCATCATTGATATTTTTCCACGCCGGATTGAAGAACGCTATCATGCCGATATCACTCGGACCATCGTCAAAGGAACTGTTTCACAAGAACTCCACAAATTATTCGAGTCAGTTGAGACGGCGCTCGATGCAGTTACTGACACATTGAACACAGCGACTACAACTGCTGAATTGGTTGAAGCCATGGCGGATTCCTTTGAACGGGATGGACACCGTTCAGCGAATCGTACACCAGGCATCACTGAAGGAATGTTACACTCTCTCGGTCATGGAATTGGTCTCAATGTTCATGAAAATCCCTGGCTATCTCTTCGACCGAATTCCCTCAAACACGGTGCAGTTATCGCAGTAGAACCTGCGCTCTACTATAAGAAAATTGGCGGAATACGGATTGAAGATGATATGGTTCTGACCTCAAGTGGCCCACGAATCATAACGAAATTACCACGATTGGTCTTTCTTTAGCCCGTGATGTCTGCCTCAGTTGTTGCATTGGCGCTTCTGCTGGTTATCTTCGGGATTGTGTTTAGAAGCTGATGTGCACTCAGTCTGATTTTACAGACTGGACAGCTTCCTTTAGCCTTGATATATTCCAGAAAATGTGCCCTGTGTGCTTGCGCTTGACAAGACGGACATAACATAACCAGTTCTCCTGGGTAAACCCAAAAGCCGCAAACTGCACAACGTTCAGCAGTTTCGAAGGTAAAAGTTTGAGGTTTAATCTGTGATAATGAAGCAAGGCAATTCCAACAAGTGGTCTCTTTTGGATCGTTCCATTTTCCGCACGAACAGACCAACACATCCACCTGATGCTCGGAGGGCTCCCACGGGCGAGCTCGTTCACGTGACTCCTCGACTGGCTGCCAGGGATCCTCGGAACTAGTTCGCACATAGGATCGGGGGCGGGACCTCCCACTATCTTGAAGTGCCACACAAACAATACAGGCGGCAAGAAGAATGATGACAATGAAAATGATTATGATAGGCCAACTGAAGAAGAATGGAATCTGCAATGCCAGTGCCTCCGATTTCCGACAAAGAACCCCACTCGACCAGATTATACTGGGGGTTCCCTCTTACGAAAGTAAGCAAATTGAATGTTATTAGGATTTGCTTTTACGGCAAAGAAATCAATACGAACTGGCAAGAGGGCTATTAATAAACTTCAAGAAAATACATTAATACCCTAATAGATTCCGAATTGCCGAGGTGTACCCTTTGCCATTTGCCGAAGTTAACGATGTTAAAATCTACTATGAGCTTGATGGTGAAGGTCCCCCTCTGATGATATTTCATGGAGTACGGGGATCCCACCGAAACTGGGACTTTCTCCGTCCGCATCTTCGAGAAACTTTCCAGCTAATTTTGCCTGATTCTCGGGGGCATGGACAATCAACCGAACTGACCGAACCAAGCACCATCGATTTGTATAGTAATGATATGATAGCTCTCCTTGATCACCTCGAGATCAAGCACGCTATCATTGCGGGGCACAGCATGGGTGGATTTATCGCTCAAGAATTTGCTCTGACTGCTCCTGAACGCCTTAGAGGATTAGTACTCATCGCAACTGCCCCTATGGTAGATGTCGAGGGTGCGCTTGCCCAAATTGAAGTCGGAAAACTCGCATATGGTCTTGAGCCAAGAGAGGCCGTCATGAAACTCCTCGACTTTGAATTTGTTAACCCTGAAAAAATTCGCAATTCTCCTGAAATCCTTAATTTCCTTATTTTCAGTGCAGAGGAAGGCATACGACTTGCAAATAGTCATGGCAGCGCTCAAGGGGCTTGTGCAAAGTTTAACATTCAAGATCGAGTAAAGGATATCCAAACTCCTACACTGGTGATTGTGGGTGACCAAGATAAAACCTTCCCGCCTCGTTGGGCAGATTTCTATAAGGAGAATCTGTCCAATGTCACAGCAAAATTAATTGAGCAGACGAGTCATAACGTGCAACTTGAACAACCAGAGGAACTCGCGAAAGCTATTATAGAATTTGGGAAGTCTTTGTAAAAGGTGATTGTGTCCCATATGTTTCCGGCCGTCTTTGCAATCATCCTGTTCGTAGCAATACTTCTACTTATCATGTTGGACGTAATCGACCATACTGTGGCTGCACTCATTGGAGCAACGATTGCAATCTTTTACATGGCGTTGATATGGCCGCTCTGGCGGGAGGCCGTCCTTACGGTGGATCCTGGATCCGTCTATGCGGCACTGCCTCCTAATTTTAATGCCTTAGTTTTCGCTTATTTTTTTAATAAATGGGTAGATCTTCCTACTCTGATTTTAATTCTCTCGATGATGATTATAACAGAAATTGCCAAAGATTCAGGGGTTTTCCAATTTATCGCGGTGAGAGCCATCAAATTCACACGTGGAGATACGCGAAAACTGCTGATTATTTTGTGTGCTCTAAGTTTTGCTATGACTACAGTTCTTACCCAGATCACGACAATTTTGATAATGGGCACATTGACATTTCTAGCTTGTGATGCGTTGGAAATCAATCCTGTGCCATTTCTGATATCCATTGCTCTCGCATCAAATGTGGGTGGCATTACATCATTAATCGCCAGTGTTCCTGCCATGCTGGTGGCAGGTGCGACATTGTACAGCTTCCAATGGTTCATAGTCAATATGATGCCGCTTGGTCTCATTCTGTTGGCGGTTATGCTATTAGTTGTCCTTCGTCTGTTCAACAAAGATCTCATTACGCCCCGGAAAGCGCGAATTGATGACTTGATGGAACTTGATCCTTGGGAGATGGTTCCGAGTCGAGTTGTGTTTTATCGAACAGCAATATTGTTGATTCTAATTATAGCAGGATTCATCATATTAGGGTCTGCAGGGCTTACTTTCTTAGTAGCACTCGGTGGCGCTTTACTCTTTGTTGTACTCAGTGGAATTAAACCTGGGCAGGTCTTGAAAGAAATTGAATGGTCTGCCCTCTTCTTCTTCATTGGTCTCTTCTTTCTTGTTGGGTTACTCGATGAATTCGGAGTCTTGCACGCTATTGGTCATGCGATTCAAGAAATCACCATGGGTAACGCATTACTCGCAACAACTCTGATGGTGTGGATTACAGGATTGACTAGCGGCTTCGTTGACAATATTCCTGTTACCTTGACATTCATTCCGGTAGTGGGAATTTTAGCTTCTGGTCCTATGCCTATTCCAGAAGGCGGTCTTTGGAGCTCTCTCTTAGCTGGTGCTGTACTTGGTGGTTGTCTTACACCTATTGCTAGTGCTGCTAATGTGTTAGTCGTCTCAATTGCTGACAAAGAAGAACGACCACTCCCGCAACGGAAATTTCTACTTACTGGAGTGATTCTAACCATGCTATTCCTTTTGATAACCACAGGGTATATGCTACTCCGTCTGTTCTTACTTCCAATTCCTGCTCCTTATAGCCCTTAATTTTGCTAAAAGCTCCAAAATTCTACTGAAAAGCTTATTTGACGAATTCCCCTAAAGGAACTATAGAAACATCAATCTGAGTTGGATACTTCTGTCTAATTAAGGCGACATGATTATGATTGCTCCTACTGTCTTTATCATTCTGATTTTCATAGCAGTCATTTTCATGATTACGTTTGATATGACAGATCATACAATAGCTGCCTTGATTGGAGCATCACTTACTATTATCTATTTTGCACAAATTTGGGAGCCATGGCGTCTTGCACAGATTGATTTTTATATTGGCCTCGCTGGTCCACCTGGATCGCCTAATCATGAGTATTTCATGGAGTTCGCCTTAAGTTATCAATTGTTACCTGCAGTTTTTAATGCAGAAGTGTTCGCCCACTTTTTTGGTGAATGGGTAGACCTTTCAACTATCATCGTAATCCTTTCATTAATGGTCATCACTGAAATCGCCAAAGATTCCGGACTGTTTCAATTCATGGCAGTCAAAGCCCTTAGTTTCAGTAAAGGTTCACCGCGTCGGCTTCTCCTCATTTTCTGCGGGATAACCTTTGCAATGTCTTCGGTTCTCGCTACCACGGTGCTCATTATTGGACCATTAACAATTCTAGCCTGTGATGCTTTAGAACAAAATCCCACACCATACCTTATAGCTAACGCCATGTGTGGTAACATTGGTGGAATTACCACTGTAATTGCTAGCGTACCCTGTATGCTTGTAGCTGGCGCTACATTTTATGATTTTGTTTGGTTTGCTACGACTCTATTACCCCTTGGTTTAATGCTACTGGGGGTCACAGGATTTGTTGCCCTTCGACTTTTCCGTAAAACCTTCAAAACCCCGCGACCAAGTCGAGTAAATGATCTAATGGCCCTTGATGCTTGGACCATGGTGGAGGACCGAAATGTGTTTTATCGAACTGCGATTCTCTTTGTTGCGATGATTGTTGGTTTTGTGGTCTTTGGTACGTCAGGGTTTACGTGGGTGGTTGCCTTTGTGATGGCTCTACTTTTTGTGTTGCTCAGTGGCATTCCCACTGAACGGATATTCAAAGAGGTAGAATGGACCTCTCTTTTCTTTTTCATCGGTCTTTTTCTCATCGTTGGCTGTATGGAAGAGTTTGGCGTCTTAACTTCTATCGGAATTGTCATCTCAATCCTTACCCAAGGGAGTTCCGCCGGTGCTACCGTGTTGATGGTTTGGCTAACTGGCTTTAC
>JBHLPI010000024.1:0-29974 GCA_048939595.1 Promethearchaeota archaeon
TGTCAAGGGGAAAATGTTCATAATAATCTGTGGCCAAAATGGTGAGTTCTTGAGAGTCATATTTTCGTAAAAAGCTTGGATTGGTTTCTATGGAAATCATTGGGATGTCATAGACGATGATGATAGAGATGAAGTTCAAGTACCCAGCTTTTGTGATGGTGATTTGGATAAAGCCTTCACTGGTTGGTGTGATAGAAATAGAACATGAACCATCTGGCTGAGTCAGGTTAGATGAAGAGATTCCACAGCCGTTGAAGGTTACATTTGCATTAATAATTAATTGACCCGTAGCTGCTTCATGAACATCGATTGTAATAGTTTCAGTTGTTCCTGTTTGTAAGGCATCATCGGAAAGTGATGCTTCTAGCCTTGGTTGGATAAGGTATGCAATAGCGTTCTGAATGATTAGATTTCGATAATTTTGGTTTTCAATAGCGTCAATCGAGAAGGCAAAATAGACAAATCCCCCATAAGAAGGGGTGGAGGTAAGTGCGGTGATAGCGGAGCCTGGTGGAGATTCACCAAGGTAACTGCTTACTCGTTCGGACCCATTTATTGGATTGATTACGTCAGCATAGGGTGTTCCTAATCCGTCTAACAAGGGAATTGTTGTTGGTAACCCTGCTGTAATTGTGTGCAGCTGATTGTCGAGTGTTAAACTGCCAGTATTGGCCAAGGTTCGTTGATAAGTAGTGTGTGAAAAGCTCTCAAGGGTTAGATTATATGGTGAGTTGCTTAGAGTAGCTGAGATGTAACAGCCTTCTAGTAAGAGATTGCCACCGGCATTATGGTAAGAATGGAGTACATCTAGGAGAAAGCTGTCAAAGCCTATGAGTGGAGATCCATAATTATCACCAACTGAAACAATAACTACATCGAAGGATTCTAACAAGGTTAGTGTGGGAACAAGGTCATAACGTGGCCGAAAAATCGATACGTGATATTCTTCTTTGAGTGCGATGAGATAATCAGCTGTATTGGTTGAGTCGCCAAAATTATTGTCAGCCCAACCGCCTGGATAATCAGGTCCCCATCCGCCATTGGAATCAGCAATTACGAGGATATCACCACGTGTCACTTGGAAGATTGCATGTGTGCCTCCATGTTCTGAAGCATTTGTAACAGTAATGAAGAGTTGGAGCCAACCAAACTCAGTAATATTCAATGCACCTGAATAGGTTCCTCCTACTATTGGTAAGAGGGTACTTGTAAGGATATTCCCGTCAGAAGTAATTATGGAGGCATTACAAACACCATCTTTATTTGCGGTTCCGGAGAAATCGAGAAGGTTGTGATATATTGGACTCGAATCTAAACTAACAGCACATGATAAATTTCCGACATAAAAGGAATTAACTGTTGTATGAGTGAAAGGTTGAGAAATGGTTGTCGAGACAGTATAATTCCCTGCAAGTTCATTTGCCATGAAAGTAATTGTGTATCTGCCCTGACTATCAGTGACTAGAGTTTGATTGTGAACAAGTCGACCTATGGGATCGTTGACAACAACATTGACTGTTTCGGATATAGGGGTCTCATTGAAAAGAAGTGAACATGTTCCATTAAGTTGGACTAATTGACTGGTTTCTCCTTGAGAAGCAGTGTTAGTTACATTATGTTTCCAGTATAATTGCATTGTCGGATCGCCAAAGTAGATGGCTTGGTAAATTGTTTCTCTGCTGATCGGATCAGACATTGAGTAGGTGGTTATCATTTCATGAAGAGCGGCATGAAGTGAAAGTTTAGGTGAAACTATGCGTTCAGTTAAAGCAGTCCCAAAGAAATCCCGCCAAAATCGATTATGGAGACCATCAAAGGCATGATATCCTGCCCAAGCGATTCTGGTTGCACCAATATATGCTACTGCTCCGCCGTTTAGATTACGAAAGAAGGCTTCGCCAATTGTTGGTTCAAAATATTCTGCATCAAAGGCCGCCGTTTCGCACGCCATTGCAAAAGTGAATGGGCGTTTCCCTCCATTCAGCAATCCAGAAACCTCACCATAATTTTCCTCATCTAGTGCAGCAGACCATCCACCATACCAGCCATGATCAAAAAAGTCGATGATTCCAATTCCTGAATTAATTTTGCTAATTACATTTGCATTGGATAGTGACCCGTCGGTTGGATATAGACGGGAAACATCAAAGAACGAATCATAAAGGAACCATTGGTTGAGCTCTTCTTCGAGCATATTTGCTCCATCACCGGAACCAAAACAGTCAGGTCCGATGAGAAGGAAGTCATTCATCCATGACCCTGGAACCGGATTGCTTTCAAGTTGAACGATTCCTGATAAGACATCTTGGGCCTCTGATACGGTTTGCACGGGAAGCCGACCAACTAAAACTTCTGAGTAAAAATCGACATCATCATCCGTTTCGCCAAATAGGTCGTTTCCGTTGGCATCCCAGTCTCCATCCAAACACTCGAAATACATATCGCTCGGTTCAGTGCCGTTATCTAAACCACCAGCTAGATAGGGATCCCAGACTTCTCTGGTAGGAACGATGTCACAGTCCCCAACCAGTAAGAAGTATAAACTACCGTTATCCGTATAAGATGCCTTAATGAAGTTACGAACCTGTTCAGCAAGGTCCCGACCTGGGTAGGTTGCATAAATATGGTCCAATGTGGTGACAGAAACATCATATCTCAAATCTTGCTTCCATTTGACAAAGTCAGTTAAAGCCGAGTTAAACGCAGCAGGAGCAATAACCACATAACCTTGTCCATCACCATTAAGCCACGATTTGTAAGGATTTGAATTCAGATCGTGCAAAGACACGGGAGCACTAAGAATCACATCAAACTCGATACAGACTAAGAGATGAGATTGTTTTTGGACTGGATTATACTGCAAAAATTGAAGATTTACTGAAACACCAATAGTCCCCGCCATCCCCACTTCCCTAAATGTAATAAAATCTGTTGGGAAAAAGGCAGGATCAGAATACACGCTTTGATCAAAATAGAGTTCATCCTGGGTTGGATGGCTACTTGTTAATCGGAGAGGCGCGGCACCAGGAACTAAACTAAGCCCTGAAATCGTTTCAGTTTGTTTTCGCTGGATTTGGAATGCGACGGGGTGAATACCCTTTGGTAACGAGAAAAGCAGGTTCTTGAAAGGAATTGCTGGATACCCATAAGTATTCGAGACTTCCGCTCCTTGAATGTGTAAAGCCTGATGTAAACCAGAATCGAAAGCATAGGTGATAATGTTATAACTCCCAACAACCACCTTGACATGCAAGCGGTTTCCATTTACATGTTCTTCAATTGATAAACCAGAGTCTTTAGAATTCGAATAGTGGGTTTGATAGTGACGAATTCCTTCAGCAGCAGCCCGATAGGACTCTATCCAATTGCGATAGTCATTCCACTCCCCATTATTATCCTGCCAATACCAATCTCTTTCAGGCCCATCCAAGCTTTCTTGAAAATCAGAGACAACATTCGAAAATTCATCCACCAAAGCATTACTGGACCTCTCATTTTGAGGCACCACAAAGGGATCTTGTGAAGCGCCTTTGACTGAAATCGGAACGGAATTGACAAATAACAGGGGCACCACTAAGAGTAAAATTGCAACTAGACAAATTAATTGTTTAAACCAAACTTTACTCAATGTCAATCCACCAAAATCATTTGATTTGAGAACATGCTTGAAACTGTAATCCCTCTATTCCCAAGCGTTATGTAGAGAAAGTAAATATATCTATAAAAATCTTAAACAATGGGCATCCGGTTTACGAACATTTTGCAGTTTTATTTTCTATATCATGAAAAGCAGCCATAACCAAAAGTAACACTTGGGTTCTAAGCGTTGGTATTTATGACCTAAACGAGTAATGACTACTCTAATCAAGTTCCAAGGTGATTGAGTGCCTTACTATGATCTTCCCACACTGCAAGCTGCATTTACCATAAAACAAGGTTTTGATGATGAACCGCCCTGGTCAACCGTAAGGCAAGCCATCCAAGAAATAGCAGCGGTACAAATTGACTCAATTTCTGTAGTTACCCGAAGCCACCACTTAACCCTTCGAAATCGTGTCCGTAATTATCAACCGGATAAGCTTTGGAAAGCGCTTCGAGAGCGTCAGGTATTTGAAACCTGGGCCCATGCCTGCTGCGTCGTAAATATTGAAGACTATCCGTACTATTGGTATCGTACGCAACGTGACCCCTCAACATTTCATGCGTGGTATCGAAACCTCTTCAACAAGCATAAGGACCTGATGGATTTTGTTGAAGCCCGAATCCGCGACGAAGGTCCATTGAGTAGCCGGGATTTCGAAGATCCTAGTGGAAAGAAGCGAGGAGGATTCTGGGATTGGAAACCTGCAAAGGTCGCCCTCGATTTACTTTGGAACACTGGTCGCATAGCCGTGCGGGAACGTATGAACTTTCAACGCATTTATGACTTAACAGAACGTGTCATTCCAAGTAAATACTATGACCAAAAGGTAGACCAAGACCAAGTATGGCGATTTTTCTTGGAAAAATGTCTTGATTGCTTGGTCGCAAGTACACCAAAACAGCTTCTTGAATATATCAGTTTAGAGAATTATGCATTAGATTATCGCACGAAGAAAAAACCAAGGAATCGAACGAAAATTATGGAACACCTCCTTGACCAATTCGAACGAGAAGACAAGGTGACACGAATCGAGATTCCCAAAACCAAACACAACTACTATGTTCTGACTTGCCAATTACCATTTCTTCATCAGGTGCAAGATCGGCGTCACTCCTCGTCACGGGTCTGGTTTATCAGTCCCTTCGATAACATCGTCTGGGATCGTCGCCGCGTACAAGAACTATTTGGCATGAATATTCGACTCGAAGCGTACACACCCCCAGCTAAACGAGAGTTCGGATATTACGTCATGCCCATTTTATGGCAACATCATCTAATAGGACGAATCGACCCTAAAGCTGATCGCGACACCAGCACACTCATCTTTCGCAATATCGAACTCACTCTTCCACGGAAGCATATCTCCGATGTAATTCAGCCAATCCAAGAGGAAATCGAACGGTTTAAAGAATTTCATCATCTAGAAAACCTTCGCATAGAACAGGCTAAACCTGCGTCATTAAAGAAGCAACTAACACCCTGAGCTAAGTAGAAAAGCCCCACCCAGCCAAGGTTGCTGTTTCGCCACACAGCTTCATAATCAGGTGCTTTGAGGGGCCAGCATTAAGAACGCGGTGGAGTTTTTCAAACCCAACAGGGGCGTTTTTAAATTTACGGACGATCCGATGTGTAGCAATGGCCTCATAAAGATCCTTTGTCAATCCCTCAACCTTACGAAGGATTTTATATCTAAAATACTTAGAGAGTGATAACCTCTCGGAGTGGCTTTACAGTGTCAGATCAAGAAACTGCAGCAACTTTACTCCTCATCGCCGCTATTTTGCAGCTGTTGATCGCCATTGGTTTCTTCATCGGAATAATCACAATTCCGTTGGCAATCGTAGGTCTTGTATTTGCAATCTTATGGCTCCAATGGAGAAGTGACCCCCTACCACACAAAACCGGAATGATTGTAACTGGAATCCTGGCCCTAATCCTGACTGGTGTGATTCCAGGAATTCTGGCGCTAGTGGCCGGCGTAGTCCTTCCAGACGAAAAAGGCGGCGCATAACCTAATAAATTAACAAATTAAGACATAGCCTGCTTCTTAAGCAGGCGTGGCATTTTTTCAATTGCGTAGCGGAGCGCCCGTCTTGGCATGATATCTTTTTTCTTCACCACGTATTCAAAGACCTGGTCCTGAAAATGCTTAGTAGCTTCCTTGAGCATCCACCCATACCCATTCTGCACATATTTCCGGGGATCTTGCAACATCGAATCCGCAACATCAAAAATTAAGTCAAGATGGGTTCCACGGCGTAAGCCGTATATCAGTGAAACAGCAGCAGCACGCATTATCCATGGATTTTCTGATTTCGCCCATTCTTTGACGCGCTTCGCGAACTCGGGAAAGGTATAGAGGAAATAGCCCATAGTGTGAGTACAATAATCATCGACTCCTCCCCATGTGGTCAAATAGAGTTTTGCCCACCCTTCAAGCTTTTGGAAATGTCGAGGTTCGAAGTGTTTGCGGACGCGATAAGACCAGTCGAACGCAATCGTGCGGTATTCCCAACTCCACATTTCTAATAAGGAGTTACATAGCGTGAGTACTTCATCGATGTTTCGTAAGCCTTCTACTCTTAGTTGTCGATATACGAGCCCTCCTGCTTTCCGAACCATCGGGACATCCAAAGCAGGAATCCGTACTGTCTTGAAATAATTCGATGAGAGGCGTACACGAATGAAATAATATAGCCCCTTATATCCTGAAGAGAAATCCTCGTACCAATCAACTTTTTTGGCTTGAGCAATTACTTCCGGGAACCGGTGTTCTCGTTTACTAATGTCTAGAAGGGCTTGTCTAGTTTTGGCCACAATCCCTGTCGGAGATACCATTATGGTTTCACCATGACCTCAACAAATTCTGTTCTCCTTGAAAGCAACAGCTTTTATGTTTTCTCAGCATTATTTGGCATGGTTTCAAATGGGGCAAAAGGATCTGGAATACGCATATGAACGCTTTAAATTTGACCGCAAACTCATCAAACCATACACTAATGAAATGGAGATGGCGAGTCGCATCAAAGGGTATGAAGTCCATTTCTTTCCCTGGACCCGATGGCTGCTCACCTTCTTCTTTGGTGTAGCAATGTTTGCTAGTGCCGCAATCTTATGGATATCCGATTTCTGGATTTATGGATCACTCTCTCTTACAAGTGTGTGGGATTTAGCTCCCATTGGTTTTATGTGCGGAGGAATCGCTGCTTGGCTCATCTCAATTCCACTTCGGGGGAAATATATGGCCATCTCTATTGATGGTATTTCCCTTCCCCGCGTCTTTGGACCGAACCAGAATATTCCATGGGATACAATCATACGCATCTCCTATCGCACTACAGGATTAGACGAAAGCGTCACACTCACCATTGAAACGGCATTAAAGAAAGTAAAAACCAATCTCACTTATTACAGGATCATTTATTTTGCCCGTGTAAACAAGGGATTATACCTAGCACGAGCATTGCAGGCATATATGCGAATGGGGATACTTAGTCATAGCCGAGAACAAGTGCAAAAAATCCTCAAGAAAACAGGATCAAGCCGTGGAGTCCAAGAAGCAGCAGCAGGTATTGTCCTTTTTGTTTGGTTAGCTGTGGGCAGATTTTTAGTTACCCTGTATGGCTGGCTTTTATTCATCCCCGTTGTCGCGTTGGGATGTATTCTATTCTTCATGGTGTTGATTCTTGGATCATATTATCAAACCCGAAAAATGGTGCCTAGAATGCAAAAGGTCTTAGTGCTGTGTGCGATTGGCATCATAATTTGTACACTACTCATTTGGATTATGGTCATTCCTTTTCTCCCTTAACCAGTTATTAGGAGAAGAGTTTAGGATCTAGGCAAATGCATTCTTTTTCTGGTTCCACCAAGCCAGAAACCGCTGCCTAATTCGATTCCGTGCCGTAGTGGTCATCCCAGCAACAAAGAATCCTGGAGCGGGATCATTAAGGTTTCGTCTAATTATTCGAATTTGCCCCATATGACCCATGAGATGTAAGCTGACCCGTTGGATTCGTTTCATGACTGGAGTGCCTTTCTCATGGAGATACCCGAATTTCGAGTCATCCATTTTCCGAAGATATGAGAAGGTGATATCACCAATCTGAAGAAAGACATCCACTATCTCTTTGAAACTCAGAGGGAGCCCTTGTTGAATAGTGTTCTTTGTTTGGCCAGTTGTATAGGGGCTACCTTCTTTCCATGTATATTTACCCATCAGGGGGTTGCCTTGGCATTCAGTAACAAATTTACTGTCCATGTGGGCAGCTACATGACCTAGAATCCAGGTTATGGGATTGATATCTGGGTTGACCTGCACGTTAACGGTTTCTGGTTTGATGGTTTCAATGGTTCGAAGGAGGTTATAGTATGCGATTTCCAAAGTATCAATGGCATATTCTTTGAGACTAAACTTTGCTTCGGCCATTTTCGAAGTCTCCAACAGTTGTTATTATGTCGATTTAAAAGAATAGAGGGGAGTAGTGAAAAGGGGAATATTTATATCTATTCTATTAATAGAATACTATACTATGAGAATACTTGACGAGTTAACACAGGCAGAAGTCGCAATTCTCAGCCTTCTCAGCGAAGGTGAAGCCCACGGTTATGCCCTCAATAAAAAAATCGAGAAACGAGGGTTTCGAAACTGGACGGACATTGCATTTTCGTCCATCTACGCTTTTCTGAACCGGTTAGAGAAAGCCAACCTCATTGTAAGTCGCCTGAATCCCTCTGCCAAGGGACCTGCTCGAAAGTTATACCGCTTGACTCGTCAAGGACAATCCGCATTGAAACGAACCATCAAAGGCTACATTTCTGAGCCCGAACGACCACGAGGTCGAGTGGATCTGGGTGCCGCTTACATCGAACTGCTGACCCCAAACGACGCAATCAAATGTCTTGAAGAGTATGCGGAGAAAATGCAATATCGTGTTGATCTAATCAAACGGTTACGAGAAGAACAACGCCCCCTTCCCTTTGGTGCCGAAATCATCTTTGAGCACGGTATTGTAAAAGGTGAAGCAGAGCTCACGTGGATAAACAATGTAATGGATCAATTAAGGGAACGGAGTAGAGAAAATCAGTGAGTAATCGCTTCATCATTGAGGATTTCGCGTTGTTCGGCGGATTGCACTGTGAAACCAGTGCAGTTCAGAAAGTCTTCGCTTATCATGGATTCCCATTATCCGAGGAAATGCTCTTCGGAATGGGCGGGGGAATTGGGTTCATCTACTGGTATGTAAAGCAGATGCCCGCGCCTATTGTGGGTGGTCGGGGTGGTGGACGATACTTCATTGAAGATGCAGCACATCGCCTAGGGGCGACTTTGACAATACACCGAACTACAAGTAGTAAGAAGGGACACGCCCAACTCCTTGATACGCTAGCGAATCACGAACCTGCGATAATCTATGCGGATATGGCTTACCTGCCCTATATGGGAGTTGCGGAAGATGCCCACTTTGGACAGCATGTATTCGTTGTATACGGAATTGATGAAGCCGCTAATATCGTGTACATCTCAGATCGTGCAAAGCAAGGTGTAACAGTGAAAGTAGAGGCGTTGAGACAAGCTCGAGCATCCAAGTTTCCTCCCTGGCCTCCCCAGCACGCCATCTTTGAGTTTGAATATCCCGAGCAATTGACGATTGAACGTAACATGGTTCTTGAGGCGATGCGTCAGACTGTTGATGGGATGATTAATCCGCCTATCCGAAATATCGGATTGAAGGGTATCGAAAAATGGGCAAAACTCATCGTCAAATGGCCCGAACAATTTCCTCTCGAAAAGGTATGGAATGCCCTCTATCAGGGTTTCATCTACATCGAAACAGGAGGAACAGGTGGAAGCGCTTTCCGTCCCATGTATGCACGATACCTGCAAGAAGTCACTGAACTTTTTCCCATTCCAGGTTTGGACGCTGTGATAACCAAGTACCACGAAGCCGGAAGGTTATGGAGTAAGATCGCCAATCTATTACTACCAGACGAATATCCCATGTTACGCAACGCGCGGGATATCATCTGTGAACAAAGCCGAATCGGTGAAGAACAACCCCCTCACGCAACTACTAAACTACAAGCACTCAACCGTGAACTCAAGTTGAAGATGAAGGCAATCCTAGCAGAGGTGGTAGACGCCCCCAAGTTTCTGCCAATTATCCAAGAAAGGATTCTAAAGCTGCATGAAGTGGAAACAGAAGCCATCAAACACCTCCAAGCGGTACTCAAATAGGAAGTGAAATAAATGCAAAAAATCGACCATAAAAAAACACTCAAAGAATTCTACAAACCTCAACGAACACCGGTCATCGTAGATGTACCGGCTATGCAGTTTCTCATGATCGACGGAAAAGGCTACCCAGGGACCTCTGTTGAATACCAACAAGCGATTGAAGCCCTTTACCCCATGTCATACACCTTGAAATTCACTCTAAAGAAAGCCGGAATCATCGACTACACCGTGATGCCCCTCGAAGGCCTTTGGTGGGCAAAAGACATGGAAGCATTCGTAATTGATGCTCGAAAGGACGAATGGCTCTGGACCTCTATGATTATGCAGCCCCCCGAAGTGACTCAGGAGCAGTATAACCAAGCCATCGAGGTAGTGCGTAAGAAGAACAACCCAGTCGCTTTACCAAAAATGCGGTTGGAAACTTATGATGAAGGTGTATCTGTTCAGGTTATGTACATCGGCCCTTTCTCTGAAGAAGGTCCAATGATCGAAACAATGCACCAATTTGCCTTCAATCAAGGCTATGAACTTCAAGGTAAGCATCATGAAATTTACCTAAGTGACCCACGACGCACAGCCCAAGAAAAGCTTAGAACTGTAATTCGACAACCAATTAAAAAGACATAATCATTGCGTGCAAAGGAGTTGTTAGCCGGTTTCATAACGGATTTAATGCAAAACAAAATGATTACTAGTATCCCACAATAGGGTGCAGGAATCTTTAGCGATGAAACCGTACACGCCGAGTCTATGGCTTGGTCTAGTAGTTGGCCTAAGTTTACTAACATTGTCCACTCTTCCAACCCATAATATCGCTGCAACGATTATATGGGCAGATGACTTCAATGATGGTGATTATAATGGCTGGAATGTAGTGTATGGTGCGTTTTCAACTGAGGATAATCTGCTCCGTGCAGAAGTAGGGCAAAGTTGTATCAATCATCCCAGTACGGTAATCGTTGGCACCTGGAGCTTTGATTTCATCTTCAGTGGTCAATTTTCAAGTGGTGCGAATATTGGTTTTGCATGTGAAGAAGTCGTTCTTTACCCAATCACGGGGTATGTGTTGAAAGTCGGACGTAGCGCCTTTGAGCTAGTTGTATGGAATCAATCCTATGACTGGATAATTGGATCCTATTATCCCCTCTACCACATCAATGGACGTCAGGAAATTGATATAACACGCGAGGAGAATGGACAGTTCCGGGTGTATATCAACAATACACTCCAAATTGAAGCGATAGACACAACAATTTCAGCTTCGAATTATTTTCACTTTTTCTGTGGTCCAAATGAAGCGTTGGATGATATCAGCGTCAGTGATAGTATTGATGTATTCCCTCCAACCAACACCGAACCCGAATTTCCTAGTGTTCCCCAGATTCCCGGTTTTCCGATTCTCGCTATTATCTTCGGAATGATGCTTGCTCTGTCCGTGAAGGCGAATAGAAAACGTGACTAAGGCTAGTCACCAAAATGCCGAGAAATCTGAACTGAGGAGTTAGATAATTCTGAAGTGAACTTCAGCATTCAGTAGAAAATCTTACTTTCTGATTGCCAGGGGATTATAGCCTTGAACTCGTTTTCTTTCATTGAACTTCTATTATTGTGAAAGAAGGCAATTTGTGGTTAACAAACATGGCAAAATGTGAAAAATGTGGTGTAGAAATCATCGGAAAAAGCTACAGTCGAGTGAAGTATCGATGGAGAATAAGAATGTTAGTTCCTGTTCAGTACTGTAAGTACTGTTACCTAAAAACAGAGGGGGACAAGGGTATCCACTCCACCGTTTTGGCACTGTTTACGTCCATAACAACCCTGATTGTGATCTGGCTTATCCATTTTGCATCCTAGAACATAGAAATGTTGGTAGGGAATAATCCCGAACCCTAGGGTTCATATCTGCTCGCTCAGCCCTATGGTTGACACGATTTTCTGAACCTGCTGGGTGCCATGCAATTATATCAAGTGAATATGAACTCAGCCTTATGCCACTATCAAAGAATGCCAAGATTCTACTCTCGGTTGTCATCATATCTTCGGTTGCAGTGATAGTACCAATCATAGGATTTTCCCTGATGCAACCCGCCGGTGTTCATTTCACTCTCCTAGAAAATGCTGGCGTCATGATTGAAGCAGTTGGCTTTCGTATTTATGTAGATCCCATTAATCTGCCCCAAAGCTATGCGAATCTTCCTGCCGATTTAGTGCTGATAACTCATCCCCATGAGGACCATTACCAAAGTGCATCTATTAATCTAATCCAAAAAACAGAGACTGTTAATGTGTTTCCCGCTAGCATGCCGACTGCAATTACTACGCATGACGGACAAGGAGTACAACCAAGAGATGAACTCGAGTTTGGATCCGTTTATGTCACCGCGTTCTTCATGTATACCTTTGATGTGGGTGGAGGTGAAGCAAGTCACCCCATTGAAGAGAATTGGACCAGTTACATTATCGAAATCGATGGAGTTACTTTCTTCCATGCTGGAGATTCCAAGAATATCCCCGAGTACAGTGAACTACAAGGTAGAATTGATGTAGCACTCCTCCCCCTAGGCCCAGGATGCCAGACAATGGCAAATGAAGAAGTCGTTGAAGCTCTTGAAGTCATCCAACCCCGATACTTTGTACCCATCCACTATGCAGAAGGGGCAAACACTGAATGGCTCAATGCCTATGCCCCCCAATGTACAATGTGTCAAATTGTAAGCCTCGCTTATTGGCAACCTACATTTTTCTTGCCTGCCTGATGATAAGCCCCTAACTTTCAGGCTTATATGACCTGGCGGTCTATTGGGATCCGGTGATTGAGTGGTTCTGCGAGGGCATGTGCTATTCGATGGACCAAAGCCGGGCCCCGATGGCGAGTATACCCTCCACTTCGCCGATTTGTCTAAACTCATGCAACCCGACGACTATTCCACGCTCACACCCGAATACGTTAATAATCTCTGTCAGCTCATTGACTCTGAATACAATTACAGTATTATCAGGAACATCAAAACGGTCAAGGCGCCTGATGGCAAAGATTGGAACACATGAGAATGTTGGGTTCTAATGGGTCTTTACTCCATCGATCAGTATCAGGATTTTTCGATGGGCACCCTCATCGGTAAACGTTCTGATAATGATTGGGAAGTGTTGGGTTTTCATCCACCAAAAATCATCCAATTTCCGTTTAGTAACAAAAACTTCATCACCAACTATGTGCAAGCCTTCACCCAGCGTCCTGACAAATTCATTGGTGTCCACGTGATCACTCCAATTGGGTAACCGAGCGCCAATCAGACATAGTTAGTTTCCTCAATATTCCAAAAACTTATATCACCGAATAAGAGGATGTTCTCATTATCTGAGAATATTTCAGATAATACTCTACAAAAACCACATGAGCTGAGCACAAGATGGGACCATCAGAGCCAGATCGCACAACCTTTCTTAGTTACTTGATTTTCTGGGGAGGACAACTAGCGTCGTTAGCGGGAACCAACATCGTTAATTTCAGCCTGACCTGGTGGATCACCATTCAAACAGAAAGTGCCTTCTTCTTGGGGGTTTCAGCGTTTTTCGGATTTGGTAGCTTCATTTTGATTACACCTATTGCTGGAGTCCTTGTCGACCGCTGGTCTCGAAAGAAAGTCATAATTGTCGCCGATAGCTTGCTTGCCCTACTCAGTTTTGTGTTAGTGATCCTCTTCTTTTTAGGTATAGCAAATATCATCCATGTACTCATTCTGCAGCTCATTGGAGGAATGGTTGGAGCTTTTCATGCCATGGCCATCCAAGCCATAATTCCCATTATGGTTCCACGAAAACATCTTACTCGCATGAATAGCCTAAATCTCTTCGCTACCGCTTTCATCCAAACGATTGGTCCGGCAATTGGAGCCCTAGTATTCCTCATCTTCCTTGGGGATATGGCCCGCATCCTTTTCATCGATATTGGCACGTATCTAATAGCAATAATTCCTACCATCCTTGTTACAATTCCGATGGTTCGCATAAAGACTGCTATCGAGAAACCATCCTTTAGGCGAGAGTTTTCCGAAGGATTATCCTTCCTCCGAACCCGTTCCGGCCTCCTTACACTCCTTAGCCTCTTTGCCATAACGAACTTCCTACTACCTCCAATTTTCATTCTCCTTCCATTATATAGCACGATTTACTTAGCTTTAGGCGATCTTAATCTAGCAGTGGTTTATCTGGCAGCTCTTTTGTCTCTGCAAAGTGGCAGTATGATGGCGGCTTCGGCTGTGATGATGGTCTGGGGAGGATTCAAGCGGAACATCATAGGAGTCTTTGTGGGTATCTTTTTCGGTGCTGTAGGGATGATCGTTCTTGCATTGACCCCACTTGGTATCTTCTTGGTGGCAGCATTCGGTGTTATTCTTATTGGTTTCACACTCCCAATTGCTAACGTCTCAAGTCAGACAATCTGGCAAAAAGTGGTGCCACCAGAGAAACTTGGACGAGTCTTTTCAGTACGTACAACAATCGCCCAATTTACGGCTCCCTTCGCATTTCTTGTAGCCGGGATTTTAGCAGAGCTATTCTCGATTCCTTTAATCTTCATAGTCTTTGGTTCTACGTTAGTTACTGTAATAATTCTTGCTTGGGTGCTCACCGACCTGCCCCATGTTGAAAAACACCTCGAAAAGGATGATCTTGAATATATAAAGAATCAAATGAGTTCTGATGAAAAGCAAGTAAATGAAAGCGAATAACTTGAAATTACATGGTTTGCGATATCTGGAAGATTTCGAGACAGTTTCATGTGAGGTACAAAAGTTATAGGCGAGAAATACGCGGATTGACGTATGACAGAATTTCTCAATGTAGCGGTCCAGAACGGTCAATTAGTCCCTCTGGGATATGAAAAGATAGCAACAACCATTGATGATGTTAAATTCGAGGGAAACACGGGACATCTTGCCGTCTCGGATATTCGCATTGTCTGGTACAAACTTGAGAAACAAAAAGGAGGTGGGCTATTTGGCGGATTCGCCAAGGCCTTCGCAGTTGGAGTTGCAGGATCCGTTGCTGCTGGTGCCGCAAGGCGTCATGGCGGCTTTGCTGGTCGGGCGATTGGTCGTGGAATTCGTACTGCAACCCATGCTACAGCAACAGCTATTGTTCTTGATACGATTTCAACCAATCAAATGGTCGCACGGGGAAAGGGTGGTGTTGCCGAATCCCTTGCCGTACCTCTGATGGTCATTGACAACATAGATAGCCCCCAAAACAAGCTCGTCATCACCCTGACTAGCGGTGAGGACATACAATTCGAAAGTAAGAAACCTCAGATGTTTGCCGTGATTGAAGCCCAAATTGAAGCAGCTAAGGTTAAGAATAAATGCCCTTTCTGCGGGACGTCAATTCCAACAGGAGAAACGCATTGCCCCCATTGTGCTGCACCAGTCACGAGTAGCGCTTCAACTTCACCACCCCCAGCATCACAGGTAACTGGTCCTGCTATGATGCCGGGTAGTATGCCACCCATTCCCCAAGTTCAATGCCCCCATTGTAACAAAACCGTTCCAATCAGTGAACGTTGCAATCAATGTGGGAAGGAACTAATTGTCCATTGTTCCAAGTGTGACTCTGAATACCCGTTGTTTATGTTTCAGGGGAATTTCTGTCCGAAATGTGGAAACAAGATCCGTTAGAAAGCTCTTAAACCAGCTTAAAACGACTTTATTTGAGAATCTTGAAGAATTCAATAAAATGTAAGACTTTTCTTTGCACCGATACAATTTTTTATACTAGTTTTCGTTAGTCAGCGGTAAGCAGTTGGCGATTCAATCTTCCAGCGGGAATCGTCTACCCTACTGCAAAAAAATCGAACTATAGTGAGATTTGAAAAAATGAACCGAACCATTTTGAAAATGAGTCTTCTAGTGATCAGTCTACTAGTGTTTACATTTGGCATTCCTCCACCGCTGACCCCAGAAAAAACATCCACTCCAACAGTGGCGGCATTAACCGTCCCTGTAAATGGAATGGGATCAGTAGTTGTGAATGACACCCATACCATCGACACCTTCATCGTTGAGATCGTTGAACCTGGCATATACCGATTCAACTTATCGTACTTCGTAGATATCGCAACACCTGGCAGCTTGGATATCTACACTGATTGGTACCAGACAATGCAGATGTTTTTCCCCGGTTTTGGTGTTCCCTTCACTTCATTATCCAATTTCGATACTGTAAATTGGTATAACGAACTCGAAAATGACACTGATTTCTACCAATATGACTATATATGTGTAGAACCGGGCTTCATCCGAATCGACTTCGAAATTGTTAGTTACATCGCAGGAGACCAAGTTACCGGAACCTTAGTTGTTGACCAACTGTTGACTTTCAATAGCTTGCCAGATGCAATGCCTATTGGTGATAACACGACACTTGAATGGACAACGGATCACACGTGGATGGGATTCCGACTGCACATTCCCGAAAATAATTTCTACAATTTCACTTCATTTGGGAGTCTCAATTGGACCACGACCGCAGGCTACGGAGGTAATCCTTTCTTCCACCCATTAGATGAAGTCTTACTCATTGACTTGACCTATGCTGAAATGATGCCCTACTATTTCTGGGATCCCTCCTATATCGTTCCTGCAGGACCTAGCGTCAATAGCACAACTCACGGACCATCCCTTGGTTATGAAGTGCTGACAGCCGGAATCTACTACGTCGTAGGACTAACTGATTCGTTTGAGTTCCTCAACGACTCTGTAACAACATTTACACTGAATGTTGCACCAGTGCCAACCCTTGAACTATTACCGGGTGTTCCATTAGAACTTCAGTTCAACACAACTCCAAATGTGTACAACAACTTTGTCCGAGTTACACTGCCTGAAGGCCACTACTTCGATGCACACTTCTCGGATCCACAGGGAATGAATTGGTCCCTACTGACATTTGATGCCTGGACCTATGCGTTTACTGGACCGAATTTTGACATCTATGAAGATCCTACTAGTGAATACACTTACCATGACACCCTTGAGCACGGATTTGCCAGTGCAATGGGTATGGGCTTCCCATCTACCTCAGTGCTTGGGAGCTCCTATATGGAACAATGGTATGCAACAGCTACTTACACGATGCATGTGAATGGATCCGTAACTGGAGCTGTGCCTCCCGGTGGACCTGGTATTAGCAGCCGTTTCAACACCTTCTACATGGTGATCATGGCAAGCCCTATCACAGCCATTTCATCTGAGACATTCAACATCACTGCACACCTGGATATTACACCCTTCCCCGAATTGACTGAAGCTGGTCTTACCTTCGACTTCAACAGCACAATCGGCCCCTTCTACCACTGCTTTGCCATTCCACAAGCCAGTGGGGGTGTTTATAGTGTTAGTGCCCTCGCCACTCAGTATACTGTAGCTGGCACAATTGGAATCGAAGATTATATCCAGCCAGAAGGTTTCCGAGATTGGCAATATATGAGCTACATCGGACCCCCATTAGGTTACGCTGACCCCAATAGTGGTACTGGCTATTCTGTGAATACAAATGAT
Organism: Promethearchaeota archaeon; assembly: GCA_048939595.1. GTDB lineage: Archaea > Asgardarchaeota > Hermodarchaeia > Hermodarchaeales > Hermodarchaeaceae > Hermodarchaeum. The sequence goes on from JBHLPI010000024.1 coordinate 17,435, forward strand.
ACAGCGTTACTGAAATATGTCAGTGTTCGAGATGTTACTAATTACTTGTGGGTCCACGGACCAGGAATGGTCGGTGGAGACATGACCCAAGGCATCGTCAATCTAACCTTCACTCCAGCTGAACTTTATACCTTCGGTACAGTAGTTTCTGAAACCCTAACTCCCCAAGACTTCAAGTGTTACAGTTTTGACGTTCTTGCCGGTAATACATATTCCTTGACTCTCGAAATAAGTCCTGAGGCATCTGAAGCCTATGGGTATTTCACCAATATCTTTGGTGAAAATCCATTCGTCATTGGATCTTTATTCGATAGCATCATTGCTGCAGCAGTATCATTTCCGTTCAGCATGATCTTCACAGGTACGTATACTGCACGCTATTCCGGACGAGTCGTACTAGCGATAGTTAGTGATGGACCCTATTCTCTTGTCATCGGCCCTGCTCAAGCCTTAATCTCGCCTTTAATGATTGGGGCCTTGATTGCTGTCGGTGCCGTAATGCTTGCGATTGGGCTTCTTATTGGTTATATCGTCTGGAAACGACGAAGCTGATAGACTCGAACACAACACACAATGAAAATGGGGGCGAATCCACTTCACCCGCCCCCTCTATCTCTTTTTTTTCAAGCTTGTAATTATTTAAGCCTCCTATCGTGAAAAGGGTAGAACATGTCCCTCAAAGCACCTGATTATGAAGCCGTGTGGCGAAACAGCAACCTTGGCTGGGTGGGACTTTTCTACTTAGCTCAGGGTGTCGCCTTCGGCGCATTAGTATTTCTACCCAGCTATTTACGGTTTCTTGGACTCAGCGATTTCGATAGTATTCTCTGGCAATCCATTATCTTGCTTCCATGGTATCTAAAGATCATATTTGGCATTCTATCGGATAATGTACCCTTGAAAAGCTGGGGACGCCGAAAACCCTATATCTTCCTTGCTTCAGCTTTTGGGCTCATCGGATGGCTAAGTATCCCATTCGTTGGTGGAGCATTTGGCTTCGGACTTCTCCTTGTCGTGATTGGACTCTTAGCATCAACCGGAGCCGCCATGAGCGATGCAGTCATCGATGCCATGGCGGTGGATGTTACACCACCTCGAAAGCGAGGAAGTATGCAAGGCATATCCTGGGGCTTTCGAGGCCTCGGACTTGGCCTTGCTGCAGTCGGAATGGGTTTACTCTCATTTGCCAATCTCTGGACTCTCGTCTTTCTCATTCCCGGAGTACTTCTCGCAGTATTCACCTTCTTAACAATGATTATCAAAGAAAACCCGCTTCCACCAGACTTCTCTGCCGTACCCTTGTCAACATACAAAGAAGTCTTTTCAATGAAAAAAGTTCAAATTTGTCTACTCTTCCAAATTTTAGCTGGAATCGCAATTGCCATTGTTCCGATTCTACAAACCCTTCTTGAACAAGGACTTGGATTTGATCTCGTCACTGTCGGAATCATCTTCATGATCTTCGCGATAGGATGGTTCCTTGGAGCTATTATCATCGGAGTCCTAGGTGATAATGTTTCACTTCGAACAATGCTACCAGTAGCAACAATCCTTTACATTCTTGCAGTGATTTCAGCGCTTCTTGTTGCCCCCTACTTACTCACGTGGACTATCACGGCGGGCTTCTTCTTCCTTGTCGGCTTAGCCAACGGCGGATATGAAGCGACATACATGCGAATTGGAATGGACAATTCCCCCAGCATCCTTGCTGGTACAATGATGAATCTGTACAACAGCCTCTCCAACATAGGACAACTAGGACTTGGCGCAATCATCATCGCCTTCATGGCCATCTACGTATTCGGCGGTAACTACATACTTGGTTTACAAATCACAATTCTCTTCTTTATCCTTGCATTGGCTGTCGGGTGGTATCTCATCAAGAAGTCAAACGAAGAAGAACTGGCAAAATAATCGCATAAGACAATTGCCAAAGTGTAGATTAGGGCAATTGTCTTCTCCTCTTTCTTTTCCGCCGCCTTCTTAATAGTAGATATCTGTGCGGTAATGTTTCCATTTAAGGAAATGCCAGGTGAATCCAAAGAGCAGCAGAATTGCCAGGATGATTACAGCCCAAGCGATTTGATAATAGAGCTCAGGTAATCGAGGTGGTAGCGGGATGATCGCGATTAGCGTTGCGCCGAGACTGGCTGTATGTCCCCATGTGTCGTTCACACTCACCCAAATGTCATAGACTGTGTTGAGGATGAGCGCTGTGCGGTTAGTCAGGTAACCGGTCTTGTTGATGCTGAAGGACTCAGCATCTTCAACATAATAGGTATCAATACCTGACGGATCAGTAGCATTGAAGTGAATTGAGACCGGTTCATCATAAGCCCAGAATATAAGATAATCAGGTGGATCTATCCATTCGGGGGCACGAGTATCCCAAACCGTGAGAAAAAGCAAAGTGTGAACTGAGTAACCTATGGTATCGATAGCAGTGATGTTCAACACATACTGATCCCCATAGAGTTCCATACGACTTTCGAGGAGCCCATCCGTAATTGTGAAATGGTGTGAATCATTGACGAGCCATAAGAGAGGGCCAGGAGGAGCACAGGCAGCCTCGAAGAGTAGCGAAAAATACCAGCCAGCTTCAACTACATAAGAGGTTTCCAGAGATTCATGCCAGACCACGGGATGGCCGTCCGGAAGCCACTTCAAGGGATGATAATCGAAGCTCTGAGCTGTACCCGAAAGTTGGAATTCCACATCGCCAATCCCATCTGCATCAGCGTCACCGTACAGGTACGTTGACCAGTAATTGTACTCGAAAATGTTGGATCCACCATTGTCAAAAGCATTCAACCGGTTCCCTGAAAACACATTCCACCAGAACTGATTGTTACTCCCTTCATCAAGGTCTAAACCCAAGGAATTGTACACCAGTGAATTATTTCGAACCTCATTATGATTAGCAGATAGAAGTTGGAGTCCATTCCTTGTATCCGTACACCAGTTGCGATAAATGTGATTTGAATCCGAGAGATTGAGGAGAATAGCAGTCCACGAATACTGAAAAATGGAATCAATAATCATGCCATTAGAGACATTCAGAAAATAGATACCGTGGTGCTTTATCCCAACCTGGTCACCAGAAATTACACAGCTATTCACCACGAAATGAGCCCGAGTATTTTTGATGAGAATACCAATTGTTTGATTATTGGTGATTTGCAGGTTTGTGATTGAATAGGGATCATCTGCGGTACCGGTGCCATTCCAACCCAGTAACGAGAAATCAGCGTCACTGGAAATCACCATTGTCGGGTGTGGAGTGTAGTCCATTATTAGATATTGTGGGAGCGTCGAGAGCGAAGGTGATTCAGTTAGGCTATCTGGTTCTGGAGAGGCAGAAGAAGGAAGCGAAGCCGTTCTGATCTCTGAGGCAATGTAGATTTCCGTTGCCGGCGATTTATCGACCCCCGTAAAGAAGCACAATGGTGCTAATGCAAGAAGTAGCGATAAGAATAGGACTAGCGACAAAGTATGGGGTGTCTTCGACACGTTGTCCACCTGGGAAGGTTGGTGTTAGAGGCACCTGTTTGGTGGTTTAAGAGTTCCGGATTCGGTAATCATGCAGCGGGTTAGCCTATGGGTAAAAACAAATCTTACTCGAAAATTACGAACAATGGCATCCCAAAAGCGAGCACACTTATAACCGTGGGTAAAGAAGGAGAAAATGCGAAATGACAGCCCTTAGCGATCTTCAGGAAATCGAACGGCGCCTCGACCAAGAAGGTGATACCCCAAAGGTTCGCCGAGACTTCTGGCGCATCGTAGGACAACTCAAACGCCAGAATCCCAGAGAGCTAGACGAAGAAGTAATAGAGAAGACCACGGCGATTCGCAACCGACTATTCAAACAAGAAATCGCCATCAGTGTCGGAAGGGGATTAGTGCTTTACTTCCTTGTATTCCTCTTCTCAATTCTGGCGTATCTGTGGGTGCTGTTATACTTTGAAATAACACTTGCCCAGTTCATCACCCTTCTACCATTTATTGTTATCCTTGTCCTAAACATCGTACTAGGCGTGCTTAGTATCTTCGTCGTCTATGGATCCTACCCACTTGGACGGTACCTTGGTGGTATAATTGCACGAGTGAAGTTTGAGGGTCTTTATCGCTACTCACCAGGCGAGTTGGGATTGAAAATCGAATATACTAGTTATCTTCGCACGACTCCCAGTAGACGCAAATGGGTGTTTGGCTTCCCCATTATCTGGGTATTTGGCATTATTTTCATTCTCCTCCCCATCACTTGGTTAGCCAACCCTTCAGGTATCTACACTCCTATCATAATCATCATCTTGTTTGCTATCTTCTATATTTTCATTTACTACCAAAAAACTGGAGAGATCTATCGGTTCGTGAGAGAGCTCCGGATTGCTCGTGAAGTGAAGAGAAACCAGCAATGAATATTCACGAAATTTAGGTTTATTATTCATGAAAAGCCTTATATCAGATTAGCTGACAAAGCACGAATAGGTGGCGTATCTGAAGGACGAGCCGATAAGTTTGGATGATCTTCGATCAACCATTCGTGAATCGAAAGATGATTTAGCTCGTACACTCAAGGCGGTTTCACATCCAAAACGTCTAGAAATCCTAAACCTGCTTACTGATACAACGAAGACTTTCGTTCAGTTATTAAGGGCGACTAAGATAAGCCGAACAGCACTCGCGAATCATCTTCAACAACTGATTACACGGGGATTAATCCGAAGATTGGAACGGGGATCTTACCAGGTTACTACAGATGGACAGGAACTCTTGCAGGCAATCGTGGAATCCTATGTGGATTCACAGATCCGGTTTACAAATGGACACCGAAAGCTTGTGGAGCGCTATGCCACTACTCGTTCAGGAATGGGGCGAAATATGATCAAGTTAAATGAATTAAAATTCAAAGATTATGCAGTCTCCCATCTTGGAGCCTTACATGGGTGTCTGGAATACCTTGACATCGATGTAACACAACCCTGGCTTTACGGTATCACTACCCACGGATTAATGATTAATATCTCAGTTGGCGATGTCTGTCCTAGTGGACCTACAGCGTGGAAACCAATTCCCTTGTTCACGGGTGCTAAGAATTTAGGTGTGGAATTCGATGGCATCCTTGCTTGGCCTCAAGAAATGACGGAGGCTGAATATGCGAAGAAGAAAATAGAGGCGCAGGAATTAGTGTCAAAAGCACTATCCGCCGGACAACCATGTTATGGCTGGCAAATCGGTGATATCCTCGATTATTATATCATCTATGGCGTCGATGATTCAGGATACTACTACAAGGGATATTTCCAAGGAGAAGGAGCTGGTCCAAAACCTTGGAACGAAATAGGGCAAATGTTCATTGAGATAAACACTGTCAAAAAGACCAAACCGCCAGTTGATGAGACGACTCAAGTGAAAGAAGCGCTTCAAGCGGTGTTGCGAATCGCAGCCAATGACAAAGAGTGGATTTTGGGCCCAAAGTATCAAGCAGGATTGGCTGGTTTTGATGCCTGGATTGATGCACTTGATAAGGGCACCGCTGTCCAAATGGGAAACGCCTACAACGCAATGGTCTGGCGAGAATGTCGTGATATGGGGTCCAAGTTTTTTCTTGAAGTCAAAGAAAGGTTGAACGGAAAAGCAAAGCCTTTCCTAGCAAAAGCAAGTGAGTTGTATGGGCAGGTCGCCAAACAGCTGCTAGAACTTTCGAAAATATATCCCTTCAACAAAGATCAGCTAACTATGGATCCGATTGGAATTAGTAAAACAAATCAAAATGCTGTGCGATATCTAAAAACCGCTCGCGATGCTGAAGCCCAAGGTTTAAGAGTCATTGAAAAAATTTTAGAAGTCCTATAGGAGAATTTGCTAATTGTTATTGCACCAACGATAGTTCGTAATCTTTCACATAGTACCGAAGATGTGTCCGTCCTCGTCGAATAATAGTGTGACCCTCTTGTTCGAGGAAGACCTTTTGTTTGCTGACACCACCTGGATATTTGGAATTGAGTTCGCCAGTGTTTTTGATGGTTCTCCAATAGGGGATATTCCATCCAGTTTCTTCTGCGGCGTTTGCTACAATAGTGACAAAGATTCCTGTAGTGAGTGTACAGCAATATTGAGCACCATATTTTTCGGCAAGGCGCTCACAGATTAGCGTTAATGTGATCAATTTCCCCCTTGGAACTTGACTCATGATGGCATTGACATCAGAAGGTGGAGCAAGCACAACAGAATCGCCAACTTGGGCACCCATTTTTTCAAGAGGGCGTCGACAAGGGAAATTCTTCTCAAGTGGAACGATTTTGGGCATGTTCTTTGGGTCTTCCAGCTTTTCTTGCCATGTCTTCCGTTTGTAGGCCACAATCATACACCCGATGAGTCCTACTCCTGTAGCGGCCATAGGCGGGTCTTGGAAATAGCGATTGTGGTTGGAACTTGAGTGATTCCAACAGGATCCGTGAGGTCATACCTTCGATATTGATTGTGCGTAGGTGCTCCAAAGCAGACATCAACCGATCCTTGTGTTATATCAAAGAGTATCGACCAGAGTGTTCCAAAGCCATCATTATAAAAAGGATTGGACAGCCCCTTCGGGTGCTCTCTTGCCAGTAACTCTTGCACATGTTGTTTGGTCAGATTTGAACCATGCTGTGCAAACCATTTTCTAATGAGAGCTTCACGAAGTTGTGAATGCCGAAGCATTCCGCAGTTGAGTTTGTTGAATTCAATCATACGAGGTTGTCGATAATGATTCACCGAGAACCCGAAAGGCTCTGCACTCTCAGCTGTGATGTGTTGAACACGAGACACTCCATCGGCAATTTCAATTAAAGCGGCAGTATCTGACCTATCAACCAACATGAAAGTGAAATACCCTGTCACCGGGAGCGTTTCAAGCAATTCTAATGCCGTTGTAACAGATGTGCTCTGGTCAAGCAGAGCGCGAAGAGCAAGCCAGAACATGGGAGCACGATGTTTGAAAGGAACTCCAAAAATACTCTGACTCGACATTGAAACCACGAGCCCATGTTCATTGAACCCGTCAAGACGACCGAATAGTAAGCTCGAGAATCCGATATGATTAGCCTTTCCATGAACACGTGTGGTTATAAGTTTCAGATCGTCATCGGTATGAATCCACTCATAACTGCGACCTGCGTAGATATGTTGATTCTTAGTTGTAGAAGAAAGGACGACAAATTGTGTGCACCCACCACCAAGTGAGGGACCAAAGGTCCAATTCCAGAATGGGAGAGTCTGAGGAGAAATGCCCAGTCTGTCAGCGAACCCTTGAATTTCGTCTGTAACGCCAGGACAGCACTCCTCACAGTATGCCTGCAAGGAGTCGAAATCAGGGAACCCGACATGTTTGAGATTGACCTCCGTAGAGCCATAGACCTTCTTTGCATCCGGTTCCTGACAAAGGAAGCTGGCAAGTTGGTATCCGACCTCATAATGCGATCCTTCTAAAACGATGTAATGATAGGGCATGGAAACGAGATCATATTCAGCCTCTTTCACCTATTCCACCTACTTTTCTTATGAAACTTCACGCACAAGATGGGTGTGGTTGCGGTAATTACCTTAAGCATTTGTTTATATGTTTTACTAACCGTAATTTAAATATACAGGGACGAAATTAACACCACTTTTGGCATTTTCTCCCTCACAAAACACACCCTACCATAATCACCAAATTCTTGGAAAAAGGCGCTTGCGAGTTTTTTCAGCATAAAGGCTGTATCCGGAGAGTCCAGCTAACAAAGCCTTATCTTCTTTATTTGTACGATAAACAAAGGCAAGGGCCATGATGATTCCCATGATGAATGCCCACCACGAAGCCAAAAGCAATGGCATACCCAGATAATAGAGCATTTGCCCCAGATAACCTGGATGCCGTACCCAACGATAGGGACCTTTCGATATGACCCGATGATTTCGTTCGGTTTGAATCGCCATCATTCCGTGAAAGAATGGATTTGATACCATAGCCCACCCAAAAAGTACTTCACCCACGACAATGAATCCAAATCCAGCGCCCATGAGCCAGATTGGAACCAAGAGGGGAAGGGGAAACCAGAGATTGAAGAAACCCTGATAATCGAGCCCCGTAACGATGGGAATCAGGATGAGAAGAAGCGTGAATATGGGAAGAAAGATCTTCTCATAACGAGGCATGGGTGTCTGCCGCATTGCCCGATAGGGTGCCCCACGAACATTTAGTAGCCCTGGATTCTTCCAGGCCATGACAATCATAAAGATAGTGGAGAAGACGAGAAGGAAAATGATGTACACCCAGACATTCAGCCATAACTGGAATCCTGCCGAGACCCAGAGAAGAAGTGCAATGAAAAGGACGATGATAAATTCACGGACGATACTACTAACTCCGTATTTGTTTACCGATTCTGAAGAAAAAGCTGACATTTCGCCATCACCCATTGAGTATTATTCTCTTTTTTTCTTCGTGAGAGGTGGTAGGAGACGTCCTGTGCGAGCCATATACTCTCGATATTCATCACCAAATTGAGAAAGAAGCATCGCCTCTTCCTTGGGGATTCGAGTAATGATGTAAAACAGCATTAATGCCCAGACAAAGAAAAAGAGAATATTAGCTGAAATCAAAAACCAAGAAAGAAAATAGAAAATATGAACAGTATACATCGGATGACGAACACGGCGATACGGTCCATGAGTGACAAGAACATGTTGGTCATGGATAGTTAATGAAGGAGAGAATCCACGATCTAAAGTCGCCTGCACCCACCAAAGAAATGCTAATGAAATTACGCCTATGATGACTCCAATCCATCGTATCCAATCCAGTAGAGGAATGTTAAACCAAGGAAAGATGGGCGTGAAAAAGATGTAGAGAACGACTGCAGCGAGCATAACGACCATCTGCAGCATTAACAAAGTAAAGCTGAGTCGCCCTTCATGTTCCACAGCCGTTCTCAAACGTTCATGCCGAGGCTTTTGGAGATCAGGGGAGCGTCGGCCATAGTATCCACGAATAATCATACCTGTAATGAAGATGACCAAGAAGAAAATGAGAAAGAGAAAGTCACCATTCATTGACTCAACCTTAGGTTAGGTGGGAGGAGGGGATTTTGTCTTTATACCTTCCGGTCAGTTTCTTGACTGACCAGTCAGTTACTTTTTTATACTATTAGTTCACGTTACCATAGGTATTCGGTGAGTATATTGCCTCGCGTTTTACAGGACTACAAGATTCGTGCTAAGAAGCGAATCGTTGAAGCCGCTATCACTGTCTTTGCTAAGAAGGGATATCATCAGACCAAGATGTCAGATATTGCCAAGGAGGTGGGCGTCAGTAAAGGCACACTTTACCAATATTTCAAGAGCAAAGAGGAGTTGTTTGAAGCGGTGGTACAGATACCGTTTAGGAAGGTTCAGGAAGAACCCTTATCCGAGCTTCTTGAGGCAGGAAACTTGTTGGATATAAGCTCAAATACGTTTTATGATCGACTTTGGAGCACCCCCCTGTTCTTTTCCGAACCTAGCTGGCCCCCCAGCTTAATGTTTGAAATCGTCTCCGAAGCATCGCGAAACCCAGACCTCGCAAACTCATTACAGTCCATGTACAATGAAGCCGTCAAGTATTTGACAGATTACTTCGAAGATCAAAAAGAAAAAGGTGTGATTCATCGAAGAGTGAACACGAGTAATCTTGCTCTTGGATTGATTGCTTTACAGGATGGATTACAGGGATACGAATTATTTGGCATGAAACGGGATGAAACCAGCGAAGTATGGTCCGAAGTATCAACCATTTTACTTCGCGGTACACTGACAAACAAATTCTCTCCACATGAGTATAAAGATAATGAGTAACTAAGTCACGTCACGATGAATGCGAGAAGCAGTGAACTAAGGAAATGAGATATCCTAAGGCTTTGGGGATCGGAAAAGAGGTGAGATCCGAAGTGCTTAGGAAGACGAGGAGGGTGATGATCAAAGGAAGAATGGACCAAAATACAATATAGATGATATAATTATAAGATTGAAAGAAGCCTGGCTAAAACCCCATTAGAATAAGGTCGTTTTATAGCATCGTGGTTTAGGCCATCATTAGTCGTGTTAACAAATAAAAGTGCTCACACTAGATTGTGTATGATGGTTGGTGAGTTGGGGTTGAACGAAGAAGCATTCCGGAAGTTTTTGAAACAGGGGGGACGAACACCCCACACTGTTGATAATATCGTTAAAATTGTTCGTAGGTATGAAGCGTATCTTCAGAAATTTGCTGAAGGTAAAGGTATTGACGAAGCCCGTCACGAAGATGTTGAAGCGTATGTCGAATGGTTTGAAAATGAGGAGGAAACCTCCGCGAAAGGACAACTGTGGGGAATTCGATATTATTATCGTTTTACTGGTAACCGCGCACTAGCCCGACGTGTGGCTGAGTTGCGTGAGGAACGCACAGCAAAAACTCGGAAATCCTTTTTCTTACGGGATTTTCGGGGTGTAGACTCTAAATCAGTTGCACAACTTGAAGCGGCGGGGATTCGTGATGTTAAACAGATGCTTGAAAGTGGAGCGACCCCCGCGAAGCGGACAGCCCTAGCGAATAAGACCGGATTGCCAGAAGAAACGATTTTAGAATTAGTTAAACTGTCTGATCTAGCAAGATTACCGGGCGTGAAAGCAATTCGTGCACGGTTATACTATGATGCGGGTATTGATACACTAGAGAAGATGGCCAAATGGGACCCTGAAGCGATGCGATTGATGTTGGTTGAGTTTGTTGAAAAGACCGGATTCGATGGGATTGCCCCACTCCCGAAAGAAGCTGCAAATTCTGTGAAAGTAGCTCGTGAGCTTCCCAAGCTCATCGAGTTTTAGGGAACCAACTCAGTCGATTTTTCTCTTCCGCCGATACAAGACTATAGTAAGGAGCGTAATTACGAGCGTCAGGATTGCTATAGTGAAGATTAGAATATGGATTGGTTGTATTAGATTGCTGCTTCCGAGGAGATCTGTAATTGCCATTTTTCGGTAATGAATATCTCCGTTAACATTGAACGCGCCAAAGAGCGGATCATGTTCATAATATCCAGCAACACCTGGTTGAACTGCCGCTAATTCAGTATCCAAATTGAATGAGGCGACTTGAGAATAGTCTCTATTATACCATAGGTAGATATCACGAGTCACACAATCAAACACATTGCTATATTTAGTTGCGTAGGTTCCATCCTGATGCACAGCGTTCAGCACATCACGACAAGCTTCAATGGTGAGAGCACTTTCTGAAGAAATACTTGTTAACATGGCCATGGACGTGCTGTATCGCCAACAATCATAGACATCTCGCGATGGATCTGCAACATTGATATTAGTGGATACCAGACAGGAATTGGTTCCGATTCGTGTAAAGGCGATTTCATGATCGGAACCTGCACTTACGACAAGGGCGTCGCCAGCCGCATCAGCATAGTGAAGTTGATAATTCATTGAGCTACCGATTGTGTGAGTGAGAAACCAGACTTCAACCTCATCGACTGTAGCACACTCCCACAAGACCTGGGCTAGTAAGGCACAAGAAGGGGGTTCTCGTTCCGGATGGGCATTAATGGTATAAGATCCTAGCCCGTTGCCATCCATACATAATCCTTGATCATTCATTCCCCCTTGTGGATAGCCATCAGCGGCATCACCATTCTCATCAAACCCAAAGAAGATTGCTCCATATACTGATTCATCACTTGTATAGAGTCTGATAGTCTGAGCGGGGACAAACCAAGCGAATATGCCCCATAGCCGATAATCCTCATTGTTCCCAAATAAGACACGATTACCAATTGTTGCAGTGAATATCGTACATGACTCAGCAATAGGAATATCCAAAGCCCTTGGTAGAGTGTCAGTGGTCATTGAAGGCATCCCTGAACCGGATAATAGTAGACATAAAATTACAATGGAAAATCCGGTTATTCGTAGAGTAGAATTACTGGATACAAATCGAGACACACTAATCCACTTTAGTCAACTCCACTGGAACCGTAGATAAAATCATATGGTTTCCGTAACATCTGACAAAAGCTATCGCATTTATAACAATAGCTTCGACACTGATGGAAACACACAAGGAGGAATAAACATGAATCTCAAAGATAAAGCAGGAGCAGTTCTGGCGATTATTATTAGTATCATTTTGAGCTTCGTAGGGGTTGCAGCATAGGAGTTAAAGATCCAAAAGGAGAGAGATGTTGAATGGCTGTCTTGTTAACAATGAAAAGGGGGAAGAATTTTCTTCGGAAATTTTTTACCTTATTGTGACACTTTTTGGCAGAAAACCATGGTTATTGCATAATCTGGATAAATCTATCATGATACTTTACTATTGATGGTTTCCCTAGGGTGTGTTCTTTTTAAGGCTGTGTGCGCAGAGACGTTTTAGTAGCTGTTTCGTGAGCTGAGCCAGTCTTCGACTTTCTCGAGGTTTTAATTCGACGATAGCATAGCAATTTCTGCCAATTGACGTGTATCTCTATTGAACACTTTGCTGTCGTG
>JBHLPI010000081.1:0-9051 GCA_048939595.1 Promethearchaeota archaeon
AGGCATCACGATATCCCACCCAATGATCTTGGCGACCAACCAGAATCAGTGTTGGTTTGTTAAATCTAAATGAGGTCGGATTGAGAGTGAAGCTGAATTTGTCCTTTCGTGGGTCCAATCGTGCTAGAAACACAGTGTCAGCGATTTTCACCGCGGGGATCACTTCTTGGGAGTAGCGATGCCAATGATTGCGTGTCTGCATCACTGCCACTTCCATGAACCCTTCACGATCTTGTGGGCTTAATTCTGCCAAGAATTCATTCTCTCGTGCGAGCACCGTTTTTGCGGGAAGGGTTCTTTTTTGGGGATTTCCAATAGTACGGGGCACGATTAACAGAAGCCCGTTTACCAACTTGGGTTTCTTATGGACTAGCCCTTGTGCAAGATACCCCCCATAGGACAACCCAGCGACGACAAACTGTTCCTCAGGGATGATTTTATCGATAAAACCAAACAGGAGCTGTAAGACATCGTTCGAGCTTTTTATCCAATCCCTTCCAGGTGTGTTCCCATGGCCCGGTAAATCAGGATAGAATCGTTGCCAGCCCTTACGGGACTTGAATAGCGGTTCCATGGATCTAACCATTGATCGATGGTCCAGGGTAGAGCCATGGAGTGAGATAATCGGGCGACCTTCTCCATAGACTTTGTAATGAGTCGGCACATCTCGCACTTTGCATATCATCGACTAAACCTCACTTGGTTATCTAAATAATAGAAACAAGTAATTTGTTTTGTGATACTAATTGTTGGACTTATCTTTTAGAATAATTGGCTTTCATGCCGTAGGCACTGACCCAGATTTCTCAGAACGTCAAAATAATTTTAGAGTGCACAAGGATGTTTGGCCGCATTTACTTTGGGTATCCTATTGTTTGGGCGAACAGGATCCGCTGATTAGCGCGTAACTTAAATTTCGTGTGGAGCGTCACCGTATCACAGTTATGGAACCAGCTAGCGAGCCCTTCAGATGCGGCAAAGAGGTTGATGTTTTGGGCTATAAAGCCGGTATCAGTGTAATAATACGATTTCTGCACTTCGGGATCCCCAATGCTTGGGTCTGGTTGATTGGGTCCCAGATCATAGCGCGAAAAGTCGGCAACATAGAAAATATTGACTGGCGTGTCGCTTGTGAGACTCGCGGCCCGATGACCGCAGGACAGCGCCCGAACATCCTCGGCGGAAACAGGGCTTAGTTGGTGGGGAATGGCTTCATACAAATAGAGCCCATCCTTTAAAGCCACGTACAGATCAATTTCTTGAGAATTACTTGCTGACGGCGCAGTCCGTCCCGGTTTGCTAAAAGCTGCCTTTTCACGGTTTACGCCAAAGGCGGCCCAGAGGAGGTTGGAAAGCACCTGCAGCGGAAGTTCTTTGGACCCAATGTTTCGATTCGTCTGCCTTAATTGCAAGGCCTCAAGTACCGTTTTCCCACCTTTTTTCTCAGGTTCTGGTAAACTAATTTGCTTCAATTTACACACCCCATCATCTACTCTTGGTCCCATTTCCGGTAGACCGCTTCAATTCCATCACCGACAACTTCGATGTCAGTAATTTCGCCCATACCCGCCTCATAAAGCCAACGGACATGATCAATAGTATGAGGATCGACGCCAATACATCGAGCCGCTGTCGCGTCAGCTGCGACCGGGTCCACACTGGCGATGATGGTATCCATCTTCACGGGAGTTCCACTCCAAGGACCCCGACCGGACTTGCCATAGAAGCCATCAATCACACTAAGAGTCGGTGGCAGAGTCTTGCAGATATCGTAGACGAAGTTGCTCGTACCGAGTTCATGCAAGCCGTATTTGTTACGGGTGGTGAGCATCCCAAACATATTCTTCAACCCCATCGTAATCGTGGTATGGTGCAACGTCTTCATGGAGGGCACCGTGATAATCGCGGATTCGACGGCGAGCCGAGCCACCTTAAACGTCGGCAGTGCCCGGTGATCCTTGACCTCGAGTTCAACCTTATCGTTCAGCTTCCGCATGTTGATATACTCAGACCCCAGTCGCTCAATGACCTCCATAATACCAGTCTCAATGACAGCAACGTCTGGTGAAGTGGTTCCCCCCTCTGTCTCAACTACAATCGCCTTCTTGCCCAGGTCTTGCACCTTCCTAATCACGGCTTCCACCACAATGGGATCCGTGGTAATACCGGTCTCGAAGGTGTCGCTAGTAATTAGATTGGGTTTCACCAAGACCGTATCATATGGCTCAAGGACCTCCTCGTATGGAATTAAGTCCAGCGCCCGAAAGACTGGTTCAAGTCCACGTTCGCCCCGCACGACAGCTACCAATGACATAGCGCTATGTACTGAGCATCTGATATTAAAATCCAATTTCGATTCTAAGAAATTTCAGAGAACTCATTTTGCTTTTTTTGGTTTTTGTAACATTTGCTGGCGATATTTTTCTAACGCGGTTGTTCTCTCCTCGGTGAGTTGGAGAAGGTGTGGTGAATTTTCTTAACCAACGACGCATCCAAGAACACACCATTAGTGTACATGTCGTAAAATTTGTATATATTATTCCGAAAGGCTTTTACGCCATCACAAGGGGGGTGTGTGTCGTTGTTCATGTTAGCGTCGAATCAGTGAAAGGCAAAATTGTAGCGGGCGAAGAGATTGAGTTCATCCAAACAGGTTATTGATGTTGCTAGGAGAAAAGTAATTTCAGGCCGTCCCAGTGACTCACTTCAAACGATAGCCAAGAGTATGGTAGACCATTGGATTAGTAGTATTGTCATCATAGAACGCGGGAAACCCGTTGGAATTGTGACGGATGGGATTTTATTCCGGCTCATAGCGAAAGGACGTAATCCCTTGAAACTTCTGGCTAAGGATGTTATGGCTCGCCCGGTGGAGACAATCCGCGAAGATGTAAGCCTAGAAGAAGCCGATGAGGCATTTCGAAAAACCAAGGTGAAACGCTTAGTGATAGTAAACGATGCAGGGCAGGTTAAAGGCATTGTCAGCAAAAAAGACATTGATCGCTTTGCCGCCTACTCGCTTGCTGAAAAGCTTCTCCATCATCGACACGAAGTATTGGATTGATTATAGCTTCACTGATAGGCAACCACATCTCTTATTACTAATTCTCGAGTTTTCATCTAAGAAATAAGGCGCGGGTTTCAGAGGGTTAGGTTCGAACCTCTAGTATCTCGGTAATCTCACCCAAACCTGTTGAGATCTGTAATGTTATTCCGGTTGTTTCTTTATTGCCGAAAAGACGGTCAAATGGACAACGTGTCTATGTTCAATTTTGATGAACTGGCGGCTTAGTGTTTCTTCAAGGAGCTCCTTATCAAATTTTACCGTATTACTGATGCCTTGGTGCTCGATTTTTTCCATATATTGTCCAATTGACAGAGGATCCTTGTATTTATGGATAAGCGCGGATGGAACCCCCAAGATGAGTCTTCCTTGGGGTTTCTTTGGCTTTTATTTATTTCACGATTAAACTCAAGTCTCTCGACACATCATGACACTTGATTGCAATTAATCAGTAAATGCATTTTTTTGGTTCAGCCTCAACAACCGCGATAACTGAAACGTTAGGCCACTTCTGTGTTCTCTGAAGGTTTGTCAGAGTTCCTTTGCACTTTGAGGCTGGTGTTAACCTAGGGAAACAGGCTTCCGATGAGCACTAATGCTCCTGCGATGATAAAGGCGGTCGCCGCGACATAGGTGATGGTTGTTGTGCTTAGGTATTTGCGGGCTCGATCACCCACGAAGACGCCAATCCCATTCACGAGCGCTAGAGCCAGGAACGCAGCGATGAAAACTAGGAGTAGTTGTCCTGTGGTTGCAGCAAGGAGAATGACGATTAATTGGGTTTTATCGCCTAACTCGGCCAAGAACAAGAGAATAAATGCCCGTGCCCAAACCCGCGTTCCACGTGTTGGAGTCGACTTTTCGGGGTCCTCATTTCGTCTAGCTCTGTATATTGAAAATATGCCCAGGATTATGAAGCTAATGCCAGCAATTATTTGGATTAAAAAAAGAGGAACGAAGACTGCGATAAGGGTTCCAGCAAGGACTCCAATCGCTGTGACCGTCAAAAGCCCTCCAAGCACTCCAAGATACACTTGATACGGTTTGCCTGTGTCAGCAGCGAGAGCAAAAGTGACCAGTTGCGTCTTATCCGCTAGTTCCGCAATGAGAACTAAAGCAAAAGATGTGAGAAATAGTGGCACAAACACGGCGCTCACACGCTCTAACCGCTAAAAGGAACTCAAATTAAAAGCCTATCTTTTTTACGAGGTGGTGTTTCGTTATTTCGCTAAGTTTATAATTTAAGCAAGCCTAGTTTTTTTTAGGCACACCTAAAAAATAGGCGCTGCCAATCAAAACGGATGTCGAAACATATATGATTGCTGGGTTTGTCATTGCTCTTCGCGAAGGTCTTGAAGCCGCCCTGATTGTGGGGATTGTGTTAGCTTTTCTTGCCCGAACCGGGGGTTCTCAAAGGTATTGGCAAGTCTTTGCTGGGGTGATCTCTGCAATCATTGTAAGCATAGCCTTAGCATTTGGATTTCAGTGGTTAGCTGGTGGATTTAGTGGACCTAGTGCTGAAATCTTCGAAGGAATCACGACACTGGTCGCCGCCGGTTTGTTAATTTCCATGATTGTGTGGATGGACCGAAAAGGACCGTCTCTTCAAATGGAACTTGAACAGAAAACCGCCGCCACAATGACAGCCACCTTGGGCATCTTCTTGATTGTTTTCATCGCTGTGCTCCGAGAAGGTGTAGAGACCGTACTGTTCCTCTCCGTGCTTCCTCTAAGTGAAGGCACTATTTGGCTCGGTGCCCTCTTAGGCTTCGCGGTGGCAATTGGCGTTGCCTACATCTATTTTGCCGGGACAAAACAATTCAGTCTTCGAACTTTCTTTCAAATCACCAGCATTTTTCTTATCTTCTTTGCTGCCGGAATGATTGCCTACGGTATTCATGAATTACAGGAGGCAGGAGTAGTTCCGATTCTCATTGAACATGTGTGGGATATTAACTTCATACTTCCCGAAAATAGCCCCCTCGGATTAGTGTTGAAAGGACTGGTAGGATATAATGGGAATCCCTCGCTGATCGAGATTATTGCTTATGTGGTGGCCCTAACTGCGTTGTTTGTCTATTTTGCTAGGCACTATCAGTTCCAATCTCCATTACCTCGACCCGAACCTCCGAACGCAATTACTGAAGGCTAGGGCTAATCTGAGTTCTAGCCGTCTTAGTAAACAGGCGTCATCAGCAATTTTCGTTTCAGTTCGAAGACTACAGTTCAACTAGTGGCAAGTCGTTTTGGGGTCTGAAAAATATTGGAGATATTTATGTAAAATCGATATACTATATAATTTATATAGTCTTGTTGGTAGGTTAGCTTTCACTATTACCACTACCCAACAGGAGTCCTCACCCTCTTGCAATTTGTTGCACTCGCCATTCCTATCATTATATTGCTCATTCTGGCGTATATTGTCGCCTTCGCTATTGGAGCTAATGATAGCACAATGGCCAGCTTGGCGGGCGCTAAAGTGCTTTCATCGAGGAACGCGGTAATTTTAGGTGGCATCCTATTAATCATTGGGGCAGTGGTATTGGGTAGGGGGGTGAGCACAACTATAGGAGCAGACATGGTCACCCAACCACTTTCTGTTGACCTCGTGTTTATTGTTTCGTTAGCCATGATTGTGTGGATGTTATTCAGTGCGTACCGTGGCAATCCGATCTCTGCGACCCATTCCGTTGTTGGGGGCATCATTGGGATTGGCCTTTTAGGAGAGTTGGGTTGGGGTACACCGCTAGTCCGGTGGGACACCATCTCCATTATAATTATTGGCTGGGTTTTGAGTCCGATTCTAAGTTTAGCAATCGCGTATTTTATCCAATGGTTCATCCGGCGATCAGTTCTTATGAAGAGCAAAGGATTAGCTGAAGTGGAGAAAAAAGAGCAGATTTTTGCTGTGTTGCTAGTGGTAATGGTTATTATCATCTGTTTAAGTCGGGGAGGAAATGATGTGGCTAAAGCGATAGGTTTGTTGACGGTATTTTTCATGGAACCTTTTGAATTTTCATTATTACTTTTCCTCGGTGGGTTGGGTATGGGCATAGGATTATTGGTTTTAGGCCGCCGTGTAGTTAAGACGGTTGGAATTGAGTTGACCGAGTTACGTTCCAGTACGAGTTTTTCCTCGGCAACTGCAGGAGCGATTGTGCTGTTGGTGGGCACGGTGATGGGAATTCCTCTTGCTGCAACGCACATTCTGATAACATCCATAATTGGCGCAACTATGGCAAATCAAGTTCCTTCAAATAAACGGGTTTTACGGAAACTAATCTTGACCTCTCTTCTTACCGTTCCTGTCTCTGCTATTCTTGCAATCTGTTTTTGGGGACTATATCAAATCACCCTCTCTTACATGCTTACTAGCCCTTTGACTTATCTCTGATTGAAACAACACCCCGATTCCAAATGCAAACTAGGCGTCACCCCAGCCGGGTGCACCACTCGTAGCTCCGATTGTCTAACAAGCTTAAAGAAATCGTTACGATTCCAATCTTCAGAGATAGAATGTGAACTTGCAGATTGAATTATAATTCACCAATGTCCTCGTCCCAGAGCTCTGGGTTTTCATCAATGAACGCCTGCATCATTTCCTTGCACTCAGGCAGATCTAAGTCAATGACTTCTACCCCGTGTGATTCCATGAATGCTAGTGCACCAGGGAACGTTTGGGATTCACCGACAACGACCCGGGCTATCTTGAATTGTACAACAGCCCCAGCACACAAGTAACAGGGCATTAACGTTGAGTATAATGTGGTGCCTGCATAAGTGCCAAGACGTCCCGCGTTTTGGAGGCAATCAATTTCGGCATGCAAGATGGGATTATTTTGTTGGATGCGTTGATTATGTCCCTGTCCAACAATAGTTCCCTCTTTGACTAGCACGGAACCAATGGGAATACCTCCCTCTTGACGACTTTTTTTTGCTTGAATAATGGCAGCTTGCATGAATGGGTCCATCGTTTGAGTCACCATTGCTTTTGCTGATTTGTGTTGAAAGGATTAGGGTGCAGGTTGAAGTAGGTTGATGTTTTTCGCGTTTTCTTCGGCGAGCCGTTCAAAGATATCCGCGGCCTCGCTTAGGAAGCTGATTTTTTCAGCGGCGTCGAGGTAGAATTGATGAATCTGTTTTTCCATAGTAAGGGCGAGCTGGATTAATTGGTCGTCGGGACAATTCGGTGGGCATTCGGTGTGGGGGCGATATTGTTGGCTGTTTAATCCCGTTATGGGTTCTAGAATCATTTCCGTCGTATTTTCCCGGCGTACTCGCATCAGGGTTTGGATGCGTCGTTGCCCTTGGACGATGTGCGCTTCAAACACGCTTTTTAGCTCTTGGTTTTGTGTGATGGTTGTTGCAGTTTCATAGAATGCGGCGCTCATGGCTTCAAGTTCCATGGCGAATTTAAGAACGACTCCAAAGGTTCCTAAGGACATGCGCTCACCTTGCTAAAACCAACGTGTAATGACCACTTTGTTTTCGGTAAAGAAGTCGACGGCGTCGCGTCCTTGTCCGTGTAAAACCCCCAGAAAGGAATCCTTCATTCCGGAGAACGGGAATGTAGCAATAGGCGCAACAATCCCGATGTTAATTCCGATGTTTCCAGCTTTGACCCGATACTGATATTCTCGCGCGGTTTTGCCGTTAGTAGTGAAGATCGATGAGGCGTTTCCGTAGGGATTCGCGTGAATGATATCGATGGCCTCATCTAGATTCTTGACATGAATAATCGACATGACTGGTCCGAAGATTTCTTCTCGAGCAATGGTCATTTGGGGTTGCACTTGATCAAAGACCGTGGGTCCGATGAAGTAGCCATTGGGATAATTGGGAACTGTGATATTTCGTCCATCAACGAGCAAATTCGCGCCTTCTTGAAGGCCCGTTTCAATGTAGCTGAGGGTCTTTTCCATTCCCGCTTTGGATGCTAGGGGTCCCATTTGGACGCCTTCTTCGAGGCCGTTTCCCACTTTGATCTCTTTGACCGCTTTGACTATTGCCTTCTTCAAGGGTTCATAGACTTTTCCAACAGCTAAGAGCACGGCTCCACTTAGGCAGCGTTGACCGGTACAGCCAAAAAATGAGGTCATTAACGCTGGTACCGTGCGGTCTAAGTCCGCATCGGGCATGACTGTTAGAAAGTTTTTCGCCCCGCCTTGAACTTGGGCGCGTTTTCCGTGTTCTCCACATTTGGCATACAGAAGTTTTCCAACAGGGGTGGACCCTACAAAGGACATTCCCACCGTGTCGGGGCTTTCAATAAGGGCGTTAACAGCTTCTGGTCCTCCATGCACCATGTTAAGGACACCCTTGGGAAATCCTAACTCATGAATGAGTTCGAATTGGCGCACTTGACTTAGTGGAACTTGTTCAGAGGGTTTGACAATATAGGTATTGCCACATGCAAAGGCATAGGGCCAAAACCATGAGGGAACCATGCCTGGGAAATTAAAGGGGGTGACACAGAAGAACACGCCGAGTGGCTGTTTAATAACCATTTCGTCAATTCCCGCGGCGATATCTTCCATATTATACCCCATTTGTAAGCTGGGAATACTCGCCGCGCATTCAACGTTCTCAATCGCGCGTCGATATTCGCCACGGGCTTCATCCAGACATTTCCCTTGCTCCATCGTCAACACTTTCGAGAGTTCTTCATAATGAGTTTCTAAAGCATCTCGAAATCGGAACAGGTGTCGAATTCGTGTTTGTGCGGGTGTGGAGCGCCACCGCCAAAAGGCGGCTTTTGCGGCTTGAATAGCTTGATCCGCTTCCTCTTTGGTACTTAGTGGGGTTTTAGCAATTATTTCCCCGGTGGCTGGATTGATAATATCGCGGAATCTTTTGGTCTTGGATTCCACCCATTTGCCGTTAATATAATTCTTCACAACTTCGACGGTCACTAAAAGCACCTCACGTTGGGAGAAAGTATTCAAAGGTTAGCCTGCTATTTGATTCTTCCGAGCCATCAACAACTG